>NZ_DALZDK010000062.1:0-16947 GCF_031978665.1 Niallia sp.
AAAAATGGAGCAGCCTGAATACACGTAGACGCCACAGGGAGCTGCGAGAAAGTCCAAGACCCCGCAGGAACGTGAGTTTCGAGGAGGGCTCGGCGCTCAACCCCATGGAAAGCGAAGTGTATTCAGGCTGCGGGTGATAACAACTGGAACAGCTTTTTTAAAAGTTAATTAAAAAGCCAAAAAATCATACAAAACTTTAGTTTTATTGTTTGGCTTTAGCTTGGGCTGAAATACTTATATCCCTTCCTCATTTAAATTTAGGTAAAATCATTCTAAACTAAATAGGTTTCTCTTTTATAACCAATATTTTTAGGATAAACTTTTACTAGTAAAAGCATTCGATATAATGTTTTTTAAAGAATAATAATTTGGGGAGATTATCATGAAAGCTGTTGGTGTTGTTGTAGAATATAATCCATTTCATAATGGGCATTTGTATCATATCCAAAAGGCGAAGGAACTAACAGATGCTGATATTGTGGTTGCTGTGATGAGTGGTCCTTTTCTTCAGCGAGGGGAACCTGCACTTGTATCAAAATGGTCCCGAGCAGAAATGGCCTTGGAAAATGGAATAGATCTCATAGTCGAGCTTCCCTATTCTTTTGCCACACAGCATGCAGCCGTATTCGCTGCAGGTTCAGTAGAAATTCTTCAAAGTTTAGGATGTGATTTTTTATGTTTCGGGAGTGAATCTGGAGATATAACGGAGTTCTCCCATATGTTCAACCAGTTGCAGGAGAAACAGGTTGAAGAAGATTTACTTGTGAAAGAATCTATTAAAAAAGGGATGAGCTATCCTAAAGCTAAATCACTGGCTATACAGGAATTAACAAATATAGACAAAACATTAGGACTTGATCTTAGTATGCCTAATAATATATTGGGATACGAGTACTACAAAGCCGTACATACCAATAACTATCCCATTGAAGTTTGTACAGTTGCGCGAATGAAGGCAGACTATCATGATAAAATTTTCACATCGGACACGATAGCAAGCGCAACTAGTATTAGACAAGAGCTAGTCAATAAACAAGGTTCATTAAAAACGATTGAACCATTCCTTCCTCCTGCAAGTTTCTATTTACTTCAAAAGTATGAAGAAACCTATCAGACTTATCATACTTGGGAAAACTACTGGGGTTACTTAAAATTTCGAATTTTGCAATCAACTGCAAAAGAGCTAGCCACTATTTACGAAATGGAAGAAGGCTTAGAGTATCGCTTCCTTAAATACGTGAAAGAAGCATCATCATTTGAGGAATATATCCGCCTATTAAAAACGAAGAGATATACTTGGACAAGGCTGCAAAGAATATGTGTCCATATTTTAACAAATGCAAAAAAAGAAGAAATGCTTGCCCAATCAAAGCCAGCCTACATGCGATTACTCGGAACAACAGAAAATGGTCGTTTCTATTTAAAAGAAAAAAAGAAGCAATTTTCACTTCCTATTATCAGTAAACTGTCTGCTTTTGACATAGAGAAAATTGCATTAGATATTCGTGCCTCCCAAATATATGCTTTAGGCGCAGCCGCATCGGTTCAAGAACAGTTACTAAACATGGATTACGCTCAGCCTCCAATTATGAAGTAACTTCCTGTTACGGACCAAACCGCTCACTTTGGTAAAGACGAGCGGTTTGGTTAGATATCTTCTATTTATCACTTTTTCTCATTTATTTTTCTTTTCTTGATTTCCTTTTTAATCACGTCGATATATTTTCTCGTTTCCTCTTCTCCTATCTCAATAATTTTCTCTAAATCCGTAAATGCCTTACTATTAAACATTTCCACAGGGGGTTTAATCATCACATCACTTGCAAATTCTCGCGATTCCACTAATTCCATTTGCATAATATCCAATGAACGCATAATCACATCATAAATATTTGATATGTCTGCATTTACATTCACTTTTGCTACATCTACAGCAATAATAATATCTGCTCCCATTTCTTTTAAAACCGAGACTGGTACTCGGTCGATTACTCCCCCATCTACAAGTAAGCGCCCATCCATTTTCTCTGGAACAAATATACCCGGAATAGAAATACTTGCACGAACTGCATTGGCAATAGAACCTTTCCTGAATACAACCTTTTCCCCTGTTAATAAATCGGTCGCAACCACGGCTACAGGGATATCCAACTCCTCTAAATTTTTCCCATAGGTGAACAAATGGATCAATTCCTTTACTCTATTTCCAGCGATAAAGCCCATTTTCGGCACCGTAAAATCTAAATAATATTTCCGTTTAATGAACTTCGATAACGTGTATAGCCGCTGAATATCGGACCCTGCTCCATACAGACAGCCAACTATGGCACCTATGCTGCTGCCGGCAATATAGTCTATTGGAATATTCTCTTCTCTCAATATTTTTATCACACCAATATGTGCAAATCCTCTCGCTCCACCTGACCCTAACGCTAATCCTATTTTTGGGCGTTCCATAATGTACCACCTATTCTTATCAAAATTCAATCTATCTAATCTTATGGTCTTTTTTTTCAGGTTATGAGTATATTGATTGGTAGAGGGATATTCTTTTAGGCTGTTTGTGTACAAGTATTTCTTTTACACGATAAAAAAAGCCATCCTTTCATAGTGAGAATAAAAACCTACTATTTATATTTGAAGGGGGAGCAATTTAATTTGTTACGCTCAAAATTTAAGACAATCGTACTTGCTTTATCTGCGTCACTATTAGCTCTTGCCCTGATTTCTTTCCCAGGAGTAGCGGTTGACGCTTCAAAAAATGGACTTAACACTTGGTGGACGATTGTTTTTCCTTCACTTCTTCCTTTCCTTATTTTATCTGAAATATTAATAGGTTTTGGTGTTGTCCGTTTTATTGGTGTTTTATTAGAGCCCATTATGCGCCCTCTTTTTAAAGTTCCAGGGGTTGGCGGATTCGTTTGGGCAATGGGAATGGTATCTGGCTTTCCAACTGGAGCAAAATTAACAGCAAGAATGCGCGAGGAAAAACAATTGACTAGAACAGAAGCGGAAAGGCTCGTTTCCTTCTCTAATGCTTCTAATCCGATGTTTATTATCGGTGCTGTTTCTGCCTCTTTTTTTCATAGCCCAAAGCTCGGCCTTCTCCTTGCCTTTTCTCATTACTTAGCCAATTTTACAGTTGGTTTATTTATGAGATTTCATGGGAAGGACACGGAAAAAAAGAAGAACGAACCAAATGAAAAAGCCTCCTTAAAAAGAGCATTGCGAGAACTGCATCATACTCGTTTAAAAGACAAGCGTCCACTTGGTAGACTAATGGGCGATGCGGTAACCTCTTCGATTCAATCCTTATTAATGGTTGGTGGCTTTATTATTCTATTTTCTGTTATTAATCGTTTATTATTTCACTTACATATTACTTCCTTTTTTGCAAAGTTGTTAGAATCTATATTTCAACTGTTTACATTTTCAGGTGATTTAACCATTCCCTTCATCGCTGGCATATTTGAAATTACATTAGGAAGTAAATTAACGAGTGAAGTAGAAACATCCACTCTTATGCACCAAGCTATTTTAACTAGCTGTATTCTTGGATTCAGTGGATTAAGTGTACAGGCACAGGTGGCAAGTATTCTTGCTCAAACAGATATTCGCTTTAAACCTTTTTTCCTAGCAAGAATCATGCAAGCAATCTTCTCTGGCATCTATACGTTTATCGCATGGGACTTCTTTAACAAGACATTTTTGGCAAAAGATACTCCAACTATTGCAATCCCTGGCATAAGCAGAGAGGGAGCTTTCCTTCAACAGATATTTGAAACAATTAGCACATGGGGACCAATCGTAACGATTACTTCCTTACTAATCTATTGTTTTATTTTAATAAAACGCTTTTCTCCAAGAGGAGAATTATAAAAACGCAAGAGCGTGAAGGTGGTAAAAAAAGGATTTCTTAATTATAAAAAAAGGACATCCTGCTAAAAGAAATAGCTGCTAGCATTTCTTTTCGGCAAGGATGTCCTTTTTTTAAAGAGCTCGCTTTTTGGAAAATTTTATTTCCCGTTATCATGAAACTTTGCTCTTAATGCATCATGAACAATCTTCGGAACAAGCTCCGAAATATCTCCATCATATTTGCTCACTTCTTTCACTATACTAGAGCTTAGGAAAGAATATTGGTTATTGGTCATGATAAAAAACGTCTCAATCTCGTCTGATAATACACGGTTCATGGATGTTATCTGCATTTCATATTCAAAGTCTGATACTGCTCGTAATCCTCTAATAATCGCATTTGCATTGACACTTTTTGCATACTCAATAAGAAGTCCCTCATAAGAAGAGACAGAAACATTCTTAATGTCTTTTGTTACTTCTTTAATTAACTCTAATCTTTCATCCACTGAAAAAAAAGGTTTTTTAGCAGAATTATTTAATACACATATGTATACATGATCAAATACCTTAGCAGACCGTTTGATAATATCAATGTGACCATAAGTTATTGGATCGAAACTCCCTGGACAAACTGCTACACTAGCCATCTTTTTTAGTCCTCCGTACCTTTTTGTAAGGAATAAATAGAAACTCCAATTATTCCGTATTTTTCATGTCTTACTTGTTGAAGTCTATTTACAGCCTTAGGTAAAGAAATTTCCGAACCGTGTTCACATACAATGACTCCTTCATCCTTTAACAGACCTGCTTCATCAATAAATGTTAACATTTTTTCTAATTGCTGTTTTTTATATGGTGGATCCAGAAAAATATAATCAAAACTTTTTTCTCTTTTTTGCAATGCTTTTAATGCACGTTCCGCATCATTGCGAAACACTTCTGCTTGACTGTCTAATTTACATATAGAAAGATTTTCTTTAATCGTATGTATTGCTTTTCCTTCTTTGTCTACAAAAATAACAAGATCCAACCCTCTACTTAAGGCTTCAATGCCAAGACCACCGCTCCCAGCAAATAAATCAAGACCTTCGCCCCCTTGAAAGTAAGGACCTATCATATTAAAAATAGCCTCTTTCACTTTATCCGTAGTAGGTCTAGTCGAGTTACCAGGCACTGCCTTCAATGGAATCCCCTTATTTTTACCGGAGACAACTCTCATTTCAATCACCACAACCCTATTTTTCTTTAACTTCTTATACCTTCCCTATCCTACCATAAACCTTTTAGAGAGCCAACATTTTAGAGATTTTTTACTTTTTATCTGATATTTTTAATAAATAGATGTTCATTGAACAGAAATACTCTTATACCATGGTATTATACTATCTACAAATACAGATTAAACTATTCTAAAAACTTCCTAAAAAAATAATCTTATTTTTATGTATAAGCGGTCATTGGATGGGGATAATGTAATTAACAGCATCTATTCGAGGATGTTGTTGCCAACCGCGGAGAAGACTTACGTTTCCCCATAAGTTCTTCCTCCGGTTTCTCCTCTCCCTTTACCTTCTGTCTTGATGAATAATTAGGACGTAGAAGGACCCTGCAGGCAATTGCCTGCAGGTTTTTTTTCGTATTCTATTTTCTTCATACTAAAAAACAGTATTTATGCAGGCTCGGTCAGAAACTTTATCTTCCAACCAGTCTTATCATAAATACTGTTTTTATCCTTTAACTTAAATGAAGGTTTTGATGAAGAGTCTACTAATTTCTGGCCACATTTTTTAAAAGTGATTCGATTAAGAACATCTTTTTTTAAAAAACCTCTTCTTTATATCCCCATTTTATAATCGTATTCTTTCGCCTTATCTGGTCGCGAATTTTCAAATTCCATTTTCAAAAATGGTTTATAGGAAGGCTCTACCTTTTTAACGAAAGAATGAGCATTAATTTTTTCCATTATGCTTTCCACATCACTTTGATTGGTGTAGAGCACAACATATTTTAACCTTTTGGAAATAAAATGAACATTCCCATATCTTCTTAACATTTTTGCTTGTTTTAGTGAAAATAACCAAACAATGATTCCTTGTCGTTGCCCTAGCATAATTTAACCCCTTTAAATACCATTATTTATCATAATAGCATAGGCAAAGAAAATAGAAAAGCTGGAATCTACTTTTATAGAAGCTAGTAAGCAATGAATGGACGCTACAACAATAAAGGCAGTTTTCGTAAAGTTTCTTCACCCGACAGCCTGAATACACTTCGCTTTCCACGAGCTACTCTTAAGCCTCCTTTAGGCATCACTAACGGGGACTCACCTTTCTCGCTAATCCCTGTAGCGTCTATGTGTATTCAGACTGCTCAGTATTTCTAATTAATTTATTTTTCCTATAGCAACAATCTTTTAGAAAACAGCCAAAATAAAAAAGCAATGATCGTAAATTTGACCATTGCTTTTAAGTATATTATGCAGAACAACTACAGCTGCCACCACTTCCACAACCTCCGGAGCAACCAGAAAGTTCATCAAAAAACGGATTACCTGTTGGTACTTTAATAAAAGTAGAAACAGAGCGTCCGATAATGACGCTAACATCATCTAAAAGCTTTTGTAAACCATTCTCGGCTACTTTGAATGCTGCCACATTATCATCTAAATCCATATCGCGTTTAAGCTGTCTAATTTCCATCATTACTTTTTTATATTCAGGATGGTATTTTCCAAAACGCTGAACTTCTTCATATAGCTCTTTCATTTGGTTAAAAGAGTGAATTTTTCGCTGTGTTTCCTTATTTGATTGTATATTGGCCAAACAAATACGGTATTGTTCTGCAACATCTGAATCTAATATCATTTCTGCAATCGCTTCTGCTTCCTCTTGAATAAGGAGTATTTCAGTTGTCGCAAGCACGTATTCGCTCACCTCCACTTCTTATTCTACATGAAAGGCAGAAGAAAGAAAAGGCTTGTTATTTCCTTTTTCCACTCTATTCTTTAATCATTACTTGAAAGGACTTTTTATATTTTGGTGTCTTGCTAGCGACATCTATAACAGATAAGACAATCGCATGTTTTCCTGGTTTTAGTCCTTCCATTACAAATGCTGCAGAAGCGTATTCTTTCATTACCCCGTTCATCTCCACAACTATTTTACCTACTTTCCCCTTGCTATCTTCTCTGAAGGAATAGTCTTTGACTTTACATTCTACAAAAACTTTATTCCCTTTCACGATATAACGAACATCTAAGCCATCTTTTTCTGTATCGGATAGAGAAGCTTGTACAGTCGCAGTAGTAGGAATGGAAAAATGAATAGCATCTTTTTTAGGCTTTACCTCTGGATCAGGAATATCATGCCCACACCCAGCTAGAAGGAGAAAAGCAGGAATACAAATCATTCGAATTTTTTTCAACGTAAACACTCCTGGCAAATTTGATAAATTTTCATTTAGGTTAGTATTACCATTCATGTTTTTTTTACTCTAAGTAATGTTTTTCATTTTGATTAATTAAGATTGGGCGTTCATTGCTTGAAACATGCTAACCATCATGGAAGCCATTTGTACACCATTTGAAAATTTTTGAACACGATCTGGGATGGTTTTCTTATAATAATGAAGTGATGCAATTTCAAAGGCTTCCAATTGATTTGGATTTCTGCTTAATTGTCTATACCATTGTGGCTGCTCCCGAATAAATCGTTGCAATTCCGGACTCTGCGCAATATATTCTTTTAAACTCTGTCTCATATAATCCTCCTATTTAATCTTTTCTAAAAGAAAATGGGCCAGAAGGTTTTTGTTCTGTTGGCGCAGACGACCCACCAGAACCACTATTCGGGGCAAATTGAGAAATGACACCTTGGATGGTTCCCAAAGCTTGATTTAGATTTGCTAAGTACCCCTGTATTTGATTTTGATCCATATTTTTTAAAGTATCGGCGATATTAGATAACCAGACAGTTCGATAAGATGCTTTCTCTTCCTCTTTTTGCTCGGAAGCTTTAGATCCATTTTCTAGCAACCCATCCCATCTTGCATCGTTTGGACCTAATAAATACCAATCCTCATATAATTCCTGTAATGTCACCTTCCCACTTCTCGCTTCTTTCAATATTTTTGGATTTGTTTTTATAAATGCTTTAAATTCTTCTACAGAAGGATGAAGTTTATTATTAGCCATCATTATTCACCTCTAATTTGTTACATCTGCCTATATTACTTTATGATGGGCTTTAAAAAGTGTGCATCCCCTTTACATTCTTAAAAAACTGCCAAATCCGTTTATACAAAAAAACTGTCCACTCCAATTGAAGGGACAGTTTTTTTTACGCTATATCGCTTACCATTGTTCAATAAAATTCTGTGTATAATATTTATCGAATACTCCTACCCCAAGATGGGTAAATTTCTCATTCAATAAACACTCACGATGACCTTTGCTATTTAGCCACCCTTCGATTACTGCAGGGGCATCTGCATAACCTGCTGCGATATTCTCCCCAGCAACTTGATAAAATACATCCCCAGCTTTTAAACGATCCTCTAAATCCCCATACTTCTCTGACGTATGGGAAAAATTCTCGGTTTCAAACATATCTTTACTATGGCCCAATGCCACATCGGCAGTAAGTTGATCCCACTCCACTGCATTTAATTCAAATCTTTTTCGTAACACATTCGTCATATCTAATATTTGTTTTTCATTACCTTCTTGTATTGCTTCACTATCTTCCACATTATTCTCTGTTTCTAATAGTTCTCCTCGATAAACTAGTTCATATGGTCGCAAATGAAGTAATGTTCTTGCATCCATATAGCGAATACTTGATAAAGTGCCGTTAAATTTATCAAAATAAAGCTGTGCGTAATAATCACCTATTTGAATTAACGGGCGATTATTAATTTCATCTTCGGATAATTCAAAACGGTAGGAAGAATTTTCATAGTTAAAGCTAATATTCGTTTCAATTGGTGTCATCGTATAAATATCCCCAACTTCTTGTCCAATTTTATAGGGATTGATATTCACATCACTACCAATTGCATAAACAGTTACCACCTTGCCATTTAGAATTCCTACTTGGAAATACTCGGAGTCTTTCTTATTATAAATCCACCAATCGTATTCATATGCTGATGGATCAATTCTAGTAGGTTCCCCATACTTCTTTTTTAGTTCACTTGCACTTTTACCGATTAAGCTCCCTAATCCTTCTTTAGGAACTGGAAGAATTTGCGTATTCTCGTTTGCCTCTTTAAGATTATCCTCTACTTTTTTAGGATTATCACCATTTTCAACTAATACATCTGGCTGATTATTATTATCTGTTACACTAAAATAAAAACCAATCGCTGATAATACCGCAATAATTACGACAGTTCTTAATAAAATTTTCAGAGGATTCCCCCCTCTCTAGCATTGTTTCTATCAATATATGTAGCATTCTTACTAAATAGTATAACTTACTTTAAATAATTTTAATAGAATAAGCAAATTTTGAATTTTTTCACTTCTAATCAACGAAACCTTATCTAAAAAGAACAATAAAAAAATGCTTCTAAATTGCTAGAAGCATTTTTTACATTTCAAATTTAAAAACCTAATATCGCCTTTATAACAGATGTTGTTTCTCCACCATGATAGAAAACATAGAGAAGTAAATAAACGGCTGTTCCCGTAATGGCTGTAATAAACCAAATAATACTTGTTGTTGGACCTAATTTACGATGTTTTGCATATTGTTTTTTATATCCTGTATACAACATGATAATTCCTAATACGGCCCCTATTGTCGCCAGTGTTATATGAAAAATTAGGAAGATTGTATAATAGATTTTAATATCATCTGGTCCCCCAAAAGAGGTGTTACCAATAAAAATCGTTCTTGATGCATATATCACGAAAAAGATAACAGCAAAAATGGCTGCAAGAAGCATTACCGTCTGATGTTCTTTCCGTTTTCTTTTCTTGATTAATCCCCAGCCAATAGCTACAAAAATGCCACTTAAAACGATAAATGCAGTACTTATTGTCGGCAAAATCGGTAATGTAAATTCCATTAAACTACCCACTCCATAAAGTATTTACCTCTTTGTTTAATAAACTCCCTTAATTCCCTTTAAGATTATCATTATTCACAAGGAACGCCTTCCCCTATAAAACGCATGCCTTCTTTAAAATAATGTAAATACTACCATTGAAACAAATAAAATAGTTAAATATTGAATAGAATAGATAAACATCGCTGTCGCCCATTTATATTCATCTTGTTTTTTGCTTGCTCGGATTCCAGTAATAACCCATCCGATATTTAGTAATGTTGCTAAAATTAAAAACGGAATACCAATTTGATATAACAAAAATGGCAGTGGAAATAAGGCAACAATCCATGCATACGTATGTTTTTTTGTTACGTCAAATCCTTTCACAACAGGTAGCATCGGAATCCCTGCTGCACGATACTCTTCTACTCTACGAATTGCTAAAGCATAGAAATGTGGTGGCTGCCAGATAAACATAATTAAAAATAAGCTCCAAGCCATGACATCAAGTCCTGGATCAATTGCAGCCCATCCAATTAGTGGTGGTACTGCTCCCGAAAAACTACCGATAACTGTATTAGACACAAGTCTGCGCTTCGACCAGATCGTATAAATCACAACATAGCTAAATGCTCCCACTAAGGCTATAACAGTTGCGGTAATAGTAGTTAATAATAAAAACAACGTACCAATTACTAGAAAGCCAAATCCTAAAACTGCCACTTTTATAGGCTTTACCTTTCCTGTTACTGTCGGTCTTGTCTTCGTTCTTTCCATTAACGGATCAATATCACGATCGATAAAATTATTTAAAACACAGGATCCAGCCATAATTAATCCTGAACCAATCAACGTGTATAAAACTGTATCGATTTGCCCTAAAAATTTTGTATCTGTAAAGACAATTGCAAGCCAGATACCTGTAAATACAGTGATTAAGTTTGAATTCACAATTCCTATTTTAATTAATGCAAGAAAATCCTTCCAGGCGCTAGTTTCAGATTGTTTCTGCGTCAATTTGGCATTAGGATATGCGCGATAATTAGCCATTTAATCATGTCTCCCCTCTCATTACATAGTAAAAAGATAATACTATATAAATAACCGTTCATTTTAATTGTGTCATTATTCACATTTAACAATATAGTAATGTTAAAAAAGACTCTTTTGCTATTAAAACATATTTCCACTAAGATTTCTCTCTTTTTTTGAAAAAACTTCAGTTTTCACATTATTGGTAAAGATTAGCATTTTATCCAAACACTTCGAATGCGTTTTACAAATAAAAGACACTCTACTTATTATAGCTTTTTTTTACAAGGAAGCAAATCAATTAACTTTTTTTCCGATGCCTCAAAAGATACTTGCTACTAGATTAAGTAGACTATCTTTCTCTTTAGCATAAATAATAAAAGATAGCACTTTTTCTTTGTGCTATCTTTTATTATTTATTAAAAATGTCTGTTTGTTCGAACAAATGGAGAAGTAGGTTGCTTCGGCTGAGGAATATCAGGAACTTCCTCTTCTTTTGGTTTATAGACTCTTTCATATTTTACAAACATCGAAACATTAACCAAAATCCCCATTCCGATTGATAGTTGTAAAAGGGATGATCCCCCATAGCTTACAAAAGGTACTGGTACACCCGTTAGCGGGATTAATCCAGATACTCCACCAATGTTAATAAACGCTTGAATCCCTATCATACTGGAAATTCCAATTGCCAGTAAGCTGCCAAAAGGATCTTTACACTTTAAGCCCGTATAAATTCCTCGTAAAACAATATAGCTTAGTCCTAATACAACAAAGCTCACACCAAAAATGCCTAATTCCTCAGCAATTACTGCCATGATAAAATCCGTGTGACCATCTGTTAGATAGCCAAGCTTTTGCACCCCTTGTCCCAATCCAACTCCTTTAAGTCCACCAGAGCCAATAGCAATAAGGGAGTTACTCATATGATAACCAGAATCTTGCACAACATCTTCGCCGAACGGGGAATCCATAAATACAAATATTCTCGCCATTTGCTTCTCCGTAAATACACTTTTCCCAGCGATCTGCATGCAAAGAAGTAATAAAAGTAAAAAACCTAAACCAATTAGCAGCAGCTTCGATAAATTCTTCCAGTTCATTCCTGAACAAAGAATAACCGTTGAACCAATCATAAAAATAATAGCCGCTGTTCCAAAATCGGGCTGAACCATAACCAAAGCACAAACAATAACTAAATAGGCTAGCGGTGGGACAACTCCCCTATTAAATTCATTAATATAAGACTGCTTTTTTGAGTAGATAGCCGATAAATAAATAATCACAGATAATTTAACAAACTCCGCCGGCTGAAGACTCGAGGTTCCAATTTTATACCAACTTTGTGCATTTCCATAAACACTACCGAACAAAAATATTCCACCCAAAACAATTATCGAACCAAATACCATTGGAACTAATATTCTATTGCTTAATAAGGCTTTATATGGAAAAATCGCTACAGCAATAAAGGCAATTCCTGCAAATATAATATGCTTAATCTGCTTCTTATAAAAAAAATCGCTACTCTCTTCTCCATAGTATTGGACTGCTGAAACCATGCTCGCACTATAAATCATGATTAACCCAAATAAAATTAGTAGCACCATTGCTATAATAATAGTATAATCATACGATTTTAATATCTTCTTTACCATTCAACCGCATCCCTTATTCATTCTCCTCAATTAGAGTATTCGTTGTGTCTTATCTAATTCCTGCTGTAAAGGATAAACTTCTATTCATTCTATTAAAAGTACTTCCCTTATTATAAAATAATACACCTAACCACTAAAAAAACTCAAACAATGAATGCTTTTGTTTGAGTTTACTTTTTATTTTCTTATAGATGCTTCATGCAAATTCGATAATTCTTTTTCCAATTCATCTAAAATTTTCTTACCAACCTGTTCTTCTACTAATCCTAATCGAATAGCAAAATCTATCTCTTTAGACAATCCATACATTTGCGTATCCAGTACCTCTTCATAAAGAGGACATTGCGGCATTGTTAAATTATCCATCTGAACTTTAATTAGTTTTAATATTTTTTCAGCATCAGCTTTCAATAGCTCATTTGCTTTTTCTTTATGATTAATAATCATTTCAGAAGTCAATCCTATCCCCCCGTTTCCGAGCGATTATCCTATCTATAAAGTTTAAACTCAACCTAGAAAAATTGCAAGAACAATCCCCATTAAAAAGTCTAAAAGTTTCGGTTCTAACATCCTGAATGACAGGAAGACAAGAAGAAGCTATACTTAAATTAACATGGTTATTTGCCTACAAATTTAAAAACACCAGATGTTAACGATATTTTCTTTAAGGAAATCTTTAACACAGCTTAAATGCGCAGAATTTTTAACAATCAAAGAAAGCACATAAGGAGGAGAATTTAAATGGATAGTATTATTCAGGTTTCCGGGTTGGTAAATTTTTCGATTACCATTGATCCAACTGTATGGATATTTGATGATCGTAAACAAACAGCTGATACAGTTTTTGAACCAATTGAGGTGAAAGATGATTTAGAAGCATATACAAAAGAAGCGGCCAAACACTGGGATCAAGAAATTACAGAAGGAGCAAAAATTCCAGATCAGTCCAAAAAAAGCTATAAAAAAGTAGAAATGCTAACTGGAACCTTTTATATGCCCTTAGCACCTTTTATTAAAAATGCAGGGCCGAAAGAAGCGGCAACTACTCTTACAATAACAAGTAACGACGGAGAATATACGATTCCTTTACAAGAGATAGATTCGATTTTCTTATTATTTTGCGTAAAAGGAAAACCGCTTACAGAAGATGGTCCAGTGCATATTTATGACAACAAAAAGGCAAAAGAACAAACTCCTATAAAAAACATCAAAGCATTTAAAATTACATAAAAAAGCTATACCCACATATACGCCATCTAGTAGCTACTAGAATGGCGTATATAGTATTAATGTAGCAAAAGCTTACAATAAGTCTGCCGCTAGCTGTGCTAAAGAGGATCTCTCTCCTTTAACTAATTTCACATGGCCGGCAATTGGTTGGTCTTTAAAACGTTCTACTACATAGCTTAATCCATTATTAAAGGCATCTAAATACGGATGATCAATTTGTTCTGGATCCCCCATTAGCACAATCTTACTTCCTTCTCCTACTCTCGTTAAAATCGTTTTCACTTCATGCTTCGTTAAGTTTTGGGCTTCATCAATAATAATAAATTGGTCAGGAATACTTCTTCCTCTAATATACGTTAATGCCTCCACCTCAATAGAACCCATCCCTGCAAGGATTGCTTCTAATTCTCCAGGTTTCTTTGTATTAAATAAGTACTCGAGATTATCAAAGATTGGTTGCATCCATGGCCTTAACTTCTCTTCCTTCTCTCCAGGAAGAAAACCTAAATCCTTCCCCATCGGTACAATCGGTCTTGCTACTAATAATTTTTTATAATCCCCAAAATCTTCTGTTTGCATCAATCCAGATGCCAATGCCAATAACGTTTTTCCTGTCCCTGCTTTTCCAATTAAAGTAACTAAAGGCATGTCTTTCTTTAATAACATTTCAATCGCCATCGTTTGCTGAACATTTCTTGGGCGAATTCCCCATATATGCTCGTGATCAAACACTAGCTTTTTAACATATTTCCTCGATGAATCCACAATTGCTAAAGCAGAAGAGGAAGATCCTAAAACATCCTTTAAGATAAGAAACTGATTTGGATAATACATCCCATTGCCAATTTCTGCTATAGGAAGCTGTCCATTCTCATAAAAACGATTTAAGACATCAATTGTTACTTGTACATCCATAAAACCAGTATATAAATGCTCATTTTCAACCACGCGGTCACTTAAGAAATCCTCACTTATAAGACCTATTGCATCTGCTTTAACACGAACCAGTGTATCTTTACTTACTAAAATAACGGTTCGTCCATTTTCTTTTTTGCTTTCTTCTATTGATAAATTTTTTGCTACTGCTAATATACGATTATCATTTGTCTTTTCCACAAATATTTCTTGAAGCTCATGAAACGAACGATGATTTAGTTCGATTCGTAAAGTTCCACCATTCTCCAATGGAATTCGATCATGCAACTTTCCTGCTTCTCTTAAGTTATCGATCAATCTAGATATTTGCCTTGCGTTCCTTCCGATTTCATCCATGTATCGTTTTTTGCTGTCTACCTCTTCTAAAGCTACTGCTGGAATTACTACATCATTGTCACTAAAAGAAAAAATGGAATAAGGATCCTGTAACAAGACATTTGTATCCAATACGTAAATTTTACTCAAACCGATGCCCCCTGCTCTAAAACGTCATATATTGCTGCACTTATCCGTGTAACGGAAAGAACCTTGGTAAAATATATGTTTTATCGCATAAAGATAGAAGATATTTTGCACAATAAAGAGAGAGGAAGTGTAAAAAACATAAAAATGCTCATTTACACCTACTAATTAAGTGTAAATGCACACTTTTTAGAAGTTATTCCACCATATTAAAGGAGGTAATTTTTGTGAAAAAAGGATTTTTTTTGATCGCTGTCCTTTTTCTGCTTGCTGGATGTACAAATAATAATGAAGAAAATAGCCAACAATCTGAGAATAAAGCAAATACCCCTCATGTTACAAATGTTAAAAATTCAACCATACAAGAGGTTGACCGTAAAACTGGCCAAGATATCGCCAAAAGGCTCGTATCCCTCGCTACTAGTATTGAGAACGTTAATGATGCAACAGCAGTGGTCATCGGTAAATACGCCCTTGTTGGAGTTGATATTAATGCAGACTTAGATCGTTCAGAAGTAGGTTCAATCAAGTATGCTGTTGCGGAAAGCTTAAAAAACGATCCTGATGGTGCAAATGCTATAGTAATTGCTGATCCTGATATGACTGCAAGACTGAAGGAAATTGGCAATGATATTCAAGATGGGAAGCCTATCCAAGGAATTTTCAATGAATTAGCAGATATAAGCGGAAGACTTATCCCTGAAGTCCCTGCGGATATGATCAAGAATGAACCAGACAGAGATATGAAAAAACAAAACGAAAAATTAAATGAAGAGGAAGAAAAAGAACTGAAAAATGACCAAGATGAACAATCTAATAATCATATAAGAGATTAAAATTCGATTTTCTATGCGATTATATATTATAATGTGCCTATAATCTATTTTTTCCCGAGACTTATATGATTAGAGGTGCAGTAATTGAAAGTACAATGTGTGATATGCGATAAAGTTGAAGATATAGACGAAAACTCTTTTGAGGCAAAACGTCTGAGAAATAGACCAATTCATACGTATATGTGTAAAGAGTGTGAAGATAGGATTGCAGAGAATACAAAGAAAAGAATAGATTCTGGCAACTTCGTCCTTTACCAAAATAAGACACAGGAAGATGATTGGTAAGTAGACAAGCATGGAAATTTAAAAAGAAGATCTTTTAGCTAAGGTCTTCTTTTTTATATACACTTCTATTTTAACGGCATCGTTAATTCAGGGATTATCTTCACTTTCCATAACGATGACTGTTAACCTTATAACTGTTTTCGTTTCATGCCATTTCTCTTTGTCCCAGTACACCGCATCCCCACTTCGATCTTGAAGCCATTCATTCTTTTCCCCTCGAACATAACCTTACACCGCTAACAATTAACAGAAGCTAAGGTATCACTGCTTGATGAACGCCACTTTTTCCACTCAAAATGCTAAATGTGGTTTTCATCTTCTGGATGAACACCACTTTTGCTACTCACCTTCCTAAATGTCGTTTTCATCTCCTGCATGAACACAACTTTTACTACTTACAATGCTAAATCTGGTTTTCATCTCCTGCATGAACGCCACTTTTACTACTCACATTCCTAAATGTGGTTTTCATCTCCTGCATGAACACCATTCTTCCCACTTACATCCCCAAATATAGTTTTCATTTCCAATATGAACGCCATTCTTCCCACTTACATCCCCAAATATAGTTTTCATTTCCAATATGAACGCCA
>NZ_DALZDK010000063.1:0-5617 GCF_031978665.1 Niallia sp.
AATTAAAAAGCCAAACAATCATACGAAATTTCGTGTAATTGTTTGGCTTTCACCTGGGCTGGAATACTTATGTCTCTTTGGGAATTAACAGGGTTAATTTTCTTAATTTAAGCTCGTTTATCCACGAACCGCTTTAATCGCTTCTTCGCGATTTGGATTATTATAAATAAATGAGCCAGCAACGAGAACATTTGCCCCTGCTTCTTTCACTAATGCTGCCGTTTCGGCATTAATTCCACCGTCTACCTCAATATCAAGTGATGGATTTAATTGATCTGCTAATTGGCGAACTTCTCTTATTTTAGGAAGTACATTAGGGATGAAAGCTTGTCCGCCAAATCCAGGATTAACGGTCATTAATAGAACCATGTCAATATCTTCAATAATATGTTTAATCGTTTCAACAGGAGTACTCGGATTTAATACTACCCCAGACTTTACCCCATTTTCTTTAATCAATTGAATAGTACGGTGAAGGTGACGACATGCCTCCACATGTACGGTAATGATATCAGCACCGGCTTTTGCAAATTGCGGTATATAGGAATCGGGATTTTCAATCATTAAATGAACATCCAAAGGTAATGTTGTAACTGGACGAATTGCTTCAACAATAAGTGGACCAATGGTAATGTTTGGTACGAAATGACCGTCCATTACATCAATATGAATGTAATCAGCTCCACCTAGCTCAACGTCTTTCACCTCTTCTCCTAACTTCGCAAAATTAGCGGAGAGAATGGAGGGTGCAACTTTAATCATCTGTATTCCTCCTTTTCTTTATCGTTTAAAATAAATGCATTAATTATGTACATGAAAATTATAGCAGAGTGTGAGATATCGAACAAGCAAATGGAAGGAGGTTACGATTTTGTAGTAGAAGGGGAATAAAAAAATAGTAGCCACTTCATAAGATGGGTGAGTTAGAAGAAGTGGCTATCACAAATGTATCATATAATTTAATAGAATTATAATTTAGTTATGATTTCTTTTTGAATTTCAGCAGTTGCAGCTGCATAATTTGTTGAAATACAAGAAACTAACATTTCTTTATTTTTATAGAAAGGTTCTTTGTTTTTATTATAGTAAAAACGAACACTTTCTTCTTCTTTAAAGAATTCTTTCCCAATTTTTAATAGAGTAGTAATTGGTAGAGCATTAAAGGAAACAGTGCTTTCATCTCGCTTGGCAGATGGAACAACCTGTTCTTGATCTGTCTGTTTAAACTCTTTCACTACTTTTTTAAGGACCTTTTCTTGAGAGATTACTTGTTTAAAAAGTTTTTTGCGCACTCTCTTTTTCTTGGATTGTAGTCCAAATGTTTCTAATATATAGTGATGTAATTCTGTATTTTGTGTAACTTCTTCTTGCATTTTACTGATTGTATTCATTGCAAAACTCCTCTAATCTTTTCTTTCACCACTAAATCCATGGAATATAGGGATTTTGGCACTGAATCATTATATACTAAACTGTTAAAAGTACAAAATTTAATTCGGTAACCGAAATATACCGAGGTGTTAAAGGGGGGATGATTCTTTGAAAAAGTATCTAGTAAACTTTAAAGGGGCTGGGACAAAAGTATTCAACCCATAGATAAACCCGAACAAC
Source organism: Niallia sp. (assembly GCF_031978665.1). Classification (NCBI taxonomy): domain Bacteria; kingdom Bacillati; phylum Bacillota; class Bacilli; order Caryophanales; family Bacillaceae; genus Niallia; species Niallia sp. The sequence continues at coordinate 1,612 of NZ_DALZDK010000063.1, forward strand.
CATATGAATAAATTCATATGGTTGTTCGGGTTTATCTTAGTTTTATAAAAGACTGTTTCAGTAAAGTTAGTGTTAGTACCCACAGCCTGAATACACTTCGCTTTCCATGGGGCGAGCGCCGAGCCGCGGTCTGCCTTTGGCCTGCAGGGTCTCGGACTTTCTCGCAGCTCCCTGTGGCGTCTACGTGTATTCAGGCTGCTCCATTTTTCTTACTAATTTATTTTTTCTTGGCAAAAAATAAGTTTTTAGGAAATTGCCTTTAAAAACGAAGTGGAATGGAGCGGAAAACACTCGACTCCTGCGGGAAATAGAGGACGCTTTAGACCCCACAGGCGAAGCCGATGAGGCTCAGCTTCCTCCCCGACGCATCGTGTGTTTGTAGCGCAATGGAACAAATTAGTTTTTAGACTTGACTATATTTAAAAACATAGATTACTTTATTTAAGAGCTAATTGAGATTGTTCGTCTTTACAGATTGGCTATTTAGTTTTGTCCCAGCCCTTATTCTCCTCGTTCTTCAAATAAGCGAGCAATTTCTACGATTACATTCGTTGCTTTCACCATGTTATCAACAGAAATATATTCAAATTTCCCGTGGAAATTTTCTCCGCCTGTAAAAATATTCGGTGTTGGCAGTCCCATATAAGAGAGCTGAGATCCATCTGTTCCCCCACGGATTGGTTGGACGATTGGTGTAATGCTGAGATTTTCCATTGCTTGGTATGCAACATCTACAATTTCTTTTACTGGTTCTATTTTTTCGCGCATATTGTAGTATTGGTCGTTTAAATCTAGCTTAATCGTATTAGCACCGTATTTTTCATTTAACTCGACTACTATTGCCTGAAGAGTATTTTTTCTGTTTTCGAAAGAAGCACGATCAAAATCACGGATAATATAAGAAAGCTTTGTTTCTTCTACATCTCCTTCAAAGGAAAGTAAATGGTAAAAACCTTCATACCCTTCTGTAAATTCAGGGGCTTCACTCACTGGTAAACGGCTTTGTAATTCCATCGCTATTTTTATACTATTGATCATTTTTCCTTTTGCGGTGCCTGGATGTACATTCGTTCCACTTATCGTAATTTTCGCTCCAGCAGCGTTAAAGCTTTCATATTGTAATTCACCTAAGGGACCACCGTCGACCGTGTAAGCAAAGTCGGCAGCAAAGGCTTCTACATTAAATTTATGTGGCCCTCTTCCAATTTCTTCATCAGGTGTAAAGGCAACTCTAATTTTCCCATGTTTAATGTCAGGATTTTCTTTTAGATAAATAAGGGCTGATACAATTTCAGCAATACCAGCTTTGTTGTCCGCACCAAGTAAGGTTGTTCCATCGGTGGTGAGTAAAGTATGCCCAACATAATTTTTTAATTCTGGAAAATCATTAGGAGATAAAACAATCTGCAATTCTTCATTTAATATAATACTCTGTCCATCGTAATTTTCTACTTTTTGTGGACGAACATTTTTGCCTGTAAAATCAGTAGCAGTATCTAAATGAGCTAAAAAGCCAATTGTTGGAACCTTTTTATCTGTATTAGCCGGTAATGTTGCCATTACATAGCCATTCTCATCAATGGTTACTTCCTCCATTCCAATTTCTTTAAGTTCTTCCACTAATAAATTTGCTAGTGTTAACTGTCCTGAAGTAGATGGACATTCGGCGTTATTTTCATTTGATTGTGTATCAACTACAGCATAGGAAATAAAACGATTGATTATATTTTCTTTCACTCTATTCAACTCCTTTATCAGATATCCTGATTTTATCATAGGAGGAATGAAGAATACGAATATAGTGAATTAGCTACTTGGATTCTTGTTAGCACATAAAGTAACCACTAAGACTCGTTCACAATTATGTTGAATTTTGGCTTGGTTTGATGCTATATTTGGGCGGCTTTTTAGTTAGAATAGAGTTATTACTTTTTGTAGAGAAGGAGATTTAGAAATGAAGAAAAAAAATAGACCAACGATTATTTTTAGTACGATTGCAGTAATTGTCATTATTTGTTTTGCTGCTATATGGTGGTTAAACAGTAAGAGTATTAATGCAATTGAGGATATAAAGAAAATAAATGCATCAGCTACGTTTGATCAGCAAGACGAGGAGTATATCGTTTATTTTTGGCAAGCAACTTGTACATATTGCAAACAAATCGAAAGCGAGGTTATTGATTTTAGCAACAATGGAGACATTCCTATTTATATTGTCGATATGCAAGATGAAAAGAATGAATCTAGCTGGTATGACTGGGAAGCCCACCATAAAAAGTATGATAAAGTAATAGGCAAAATGGAAGACGGGAAAGAAGTATGGAATGAAGGAATAAACATTGAAGATTTCCAAACTGATAAAAATATCGCTTGGGGCATTGTAGTAAATGAAGAAAATCAAATCATTGCAACACATAATACAGCCTACGGAAACGAAACACCTGAAAGCGCAGAGCAAATCGAAATTACTGGTACCCCAACGATGATCAAAATCAAAAAAGGCAAATTTGATGAATATGCAGTTGGAGTAGATGAAACACTTGAGATTCTAGGGGAATAAAAGATATAGAAGCTGAAGATAGGTGGATCTGTCTTTAGCTTCTTTTTTTGGTGAAAGCTGAAAAGTTGCAGCAACAAAGCAAAAAGTGGTGTTCATGAAGCGAATATATTCTCAAAGGCTAAAAGAAATAAATTCCCCGAAAAAAACAATATTAAAGGTAAGCATAACAAAGGTACCGCAACACCATCCCATTCCCTCAATAAAAACTCCTATAAACTTTTCATGATTTGGATTAATCTTTACAAAATAAATGCAAATAAAAACAAATAAACTATTTCAAAAACAAACAAACATATTATATAATGTATTTGGGGTATAAAAAAACAGTTTGTGTGAAGGGAGAATTATAATGGTTCAGAATTTATGGAATAATGAAAGGGCTTCACAATTAAATAAAGGATTGGAAGAGTTAGTGTACCGCTCCAATTTAATCGGGACAGATCGTGCTGTATGTAATTGGGGAGGAGGAAATACTTCCATGAAGACAATTGAAAGAGATTTTCGTGGAAGAGAGATAGAAGTAATGTGGGTAAAAGGAAGCGGTTCAGACTTAGCAACGATGAAAGCGCATAATTTTACCGGGCTTAAGCTGGAAGATATTAAACCATTAATCGAAAGAGAAGAAATGCCGGATGAGGAAATGGTTGCTTATTTATCTCATTGTATGATTGATAATAGTCATTCAAGAGCGTCTATTGAAACCTTATTACATGCATTTTTACCATATAAACATGTGGATCATACACATCCAGACGCTATTATTAGCATTTGTTGTGCAGATAATGGGAAACAAATTGCAGAAGAAATCTATGGAAATCGTTTCGTTTGGGTTCCTTATATTCGACCAGGCTTTACATTATCTAAAATGATTGCAGAAGGTGTGCGGAATAATCCGAATGCAGAACTAGTATTAATGGAAAAGCATGGCCTTGTTGTGTGGGGAGATACTGCACAAGAAAGCTATGAAAAAACAATTACAATCATTAACGAAGCAGAAAACTATATTCATAGTAAAATAGAAGAAGAAAAGGTTTTTGGTGGAGAAAAATATTCAGCCTTAAAGGGGGAAGAAGCAGAAGAAATTTTAAGTCAAGTGTTGCCAGTGATCAGGGGAGCAGTTAGCGGGGAAAAACAGATGCTGTTAACTTATGATCGAGGAGAAGAAGTACTTCAATTTGTAAATAGCAACGAAGCAAAGAGCTTATCTCAAATAGGTGCAGCATGCCCAGATCATTTGGTACATACGAAAAGACAACCATTGTATATTGAATGGGATCCGGCTACAAAAGATATTGCTAGTTTAAAAGAAAGCATAAAAACAGGTGTAGAGAACTTTAAAAATGAGTATATTGCTTATTTTGAAAGAAATAAAGAGGCGGGAGACCAAATTTCTGAAACGGCTCCTAGAGTCATTTTAATTCCTGGAATTGGAATGGTTAACACGGG
>NZ_DALZDK010000063.1:5627-15148 GCF_031978665.1 Niallia sp.
GAAAAACACTAGCAATGGCTGAGGTAAGTGGTGCTTTATATCATCGAGCAATCTCTGTTATGAAGGGTGCTACAACTTTAGGAGAGTTTGTATCTTTAAATGAAAATGAGTCATTTAAAATAGAGTATTGGCCACTGGAATTATATAAATTATCCCTTGCACCAAAAGAAGCTGAATTTTCTCGTAAAGTTGCCTTTGTTACAGGTGGAGCTGGTGGTATTGGAAGTGAAACTTGCCGACTGTTTGCTGAGCAAGGGGCACATGTTGTTATTGCGGATCTTAATATAGAAGGTGCAGAAAAAGTAGCTGCAGAAATCAATGAAAAGTACGGTTCTAAACGTGCGCTAGCAGTTAAGATGGATGTAACAAAAGAAGACGCTGTGAAAGATGCCTATAAGAAAACTGCCCTCACATTTGGAGGAGTTGATATTATTGTAAATAATGCCGGCCTTGCTACCTCTAGTCCATTTGACGAAACTTCTTTACAAGAATGGAATTTAAATCTAAATGTTCTTGGAACAGGATATTTTCTAGTTGCGAGAGAAGCATTTAAACAAATGAAAGAGCAAGGATTAGGGGGAAGCATGGTATTTATCGGTTCCAAAAACTCTGTATATGCTGGGAAAAATGTTACTGCTTATAGCTCCGTGAAAGCAATGGAAGCACATTTAGCAAGATGTATTGCTGCAGAGGGAGGAGAATTTGGCATCCGTGTTAATACGGTATTACCAGATGCTGTATTACAGGGGTCTGCTATCTGGGGATCCAAGTGGCGTGAAGAGAGAGCAGCCAATTATGGAATTGATCCAGACCAATTAGAAGAGCACTACAAGAAACGCACTACTTTATTAGTAAATATTTTTCCAAAGGATATTGCGGAAGCGATTTGCTATTTCTCTTCTTCAAAAGCAGAGAAAACAACAGGGTGTATGCTAACAGTCGATGGAGGAGTTCCAGCAGCATTCACTAGATAAAGGGAGTTTCAATCAGTGGGGAGTTATTCTATCCCCGCTTTTTGTTGTTATTGGTATAAAAAAATAGTCTTGTATTAGGTGGATATTAGAAGAAGTAAGATTTATACTAAAGAAGAAATGGTGTAAACGATTTCGATTAAAGTAATTATAAAGGAAAAGTTCAATCTACCAAACTCTAAATTGCTAAACAATTCTTTTCTAGGAAAATAATATAATAGTAGCTTAAGCGAGGTTGGCCTTCTTGGATAACGTTTTATTGAAGCAATTAATGGAATTAACAGAGGAAGAAAAAAGTATTGTTCAACAAAAGCAGGGAGTTAAAAAAGACATCTATACTAGTCAAAGTAATTTTATTATCGAAAGTGAAAAGTTTTTACGGAAAGATAAAATGATTACGGTGAGAAAGCATACACGTTTTATTGACTTTCCTAAACATAAGCATAATTATATTGAGATAAATTATGTGGTGAATGGTAGATTGCAGCAAAAAGTGGGCAATGACCACATCTCGCTGAAAAAAGGAGAGCTCTTATTTTTAAATCAATATATGGAGCATGAAATTCAGGCATGTGATCGGGAAGATATTGTCGTTAATTTCATCATTCAGCCACCTTTTTTTCAATTTATTTTTCAATATTTACATGAAGAAAATAAACTAACTGATTTTCTTATTAATAGCTTATTTAATCATACGGAAAGTGGCCAATATTTATATTACAAGGTCTCAGATGTCATGGAAATCCAAGACATCATTGGGAAACTATTAAAGGAAGAAACAAATAACTCCATTTTATCGGAATCGACGATGAAACTGTATATGGGGTTATTGATTATAGAGCTTATAAAAAACACAGATAAAATTCAACAAAATGAAGGGGTATTACAGAATCAGTATCTCGTTATAGATGCATTGACCTATATAGAAGAGAACTATCAAAATGGAACACTGAATGAATTAGCCATGCAACTCCATCAATCCATGTCTTCTTTGAGTAAAAATATTAAGAAAGCAACAGGCTACACTTTTAAGGAATTGCTCCAAGAGAAGCGGCTAAGTAAATCAAAGATTTTGTTAGAGACTACGGATCTTTCCATTAAGCGGATTATTGAAGAAGTAGGATATGATAATATGAGCTATTTCTATCGGATATTTAAAGAAAAATATGGAATGACACCGAAAGCATTTCGGTTAAAGCTAGCAAAGTAATCATTTGCTAGCTTTTATCTTTGTTATGATAATTTTCTATCGTTAACACAGTAGAAAAATTAGAAATTTCCCGTCATGTGTTTGGAAAATAAGGACAGTAAAAAAGATAAGTTACGATATTTTTTAATAGGATGAAACCCATTACAATAAATCCAAGGAAACGTTTTCTAATTCCTTTTTAAGGAGAGGTGGAAATGACAAGATATGCGCTAGCAGTAGATATTGGAGCCTCAAGTGGAAGGCTTATTCTTGGGTCCGTTCAGAAAGATAAATTAGAGCTTAATGAAATTCATCGTTTTGAAAATAAGATGATCAAAAAAGGACAGCATTATTGTTGGGATATTGATCGACTTTTCTCAGAAATAAAAAATGGAATAAAAAAATGCAACGATCTAGGTATAAAGCCAGAAAGCATCGGCATTGATACATGGGCAGTAGATTTTGTTTTACTAGATGAACAAGGGGAACTTTTAACAGATGCCGTTGCTTATCGGGATGACCGTACGGATGGGATGATGGAAGAAGTTTTCCAGAAAATCATGAAGGAAAGATTATACTTAGAAACGGGTATTCAATTCCAAAAATTTAATACGATCTATCAATTGTATGCTTTAAAAAAGACACAGCCAGAAGTATTAGAAAAGGCGAAAACCTTTTTAATGATACCTGATTATTTACACTATTTGCTTTCTGGCATTCCAGCAAATGAATATACTAATGCATCTTCCACACAATTATTAAATGCGTTTACAAAAAAATGGGATAAAACTATTCTCGATACATTAGAAATTAATAGTGAAATATTCCAGGACATTAAAAAGCCAAATACGATTCTTGGAAATTTGAAGCCAGAATTAGTGGAGGAATTTGGTTTTGATATGAAAGTGATTCTTCCAGCAACACATGATACAGGTTCTGCTGTCATTTCCGTGCCAGAGCAGAATGACACAATTTATATTAGTTCTGGTACTTGGTCACTGATTGGTGTTGAAAATAGATTTCCTATTTGTGTAACGAAGGCGTTAGATTATAACTTTACGAATGAAGGTGGAATCGATTATCGCTTTCGTTTCTTGAAAAATATTATGGGACTTTGGATGATACAGGAAGTCAGACATAATTATAATAACCAATACTCTTTTGCTGAATTTGTTGAATTAGCAAAAGCAGCAAAGGATTTTTCAAGCATTGTAAAGGTAAATGATGATCGCTTTTTAAAGCCAGACAATATGGTGGAAGAAATTCAGAGCTATTGTATAGAAACTGGCCAACAAGTCCCTGTAACACCAGGCGAAATAGCGAAATGTGTCTATGATAGTTTAGTAGAAAGCTATATTACTGCTATTAATGAGATTGAAGAAATATTCGAAAAATCTTTTCCAAGTATTAATATAATTGGTGGCGGCTGTCAGAATGAAATGTTAAATCAATTACTTGCAGAAGCCACGAAGAAAGAAGTACATGCTGGTCCGATTGAAGCGACTGCCATTGGAAATATCGTTTCTCAATTTATTGCATTAGGAGAAGTAGAAAATCTGTCGGAAGCAAGACAAATGATAAAGGAATCATTTGAAATTAAATCATTCAAAGCAACCGAAGACGTAACCAAATAAGAGGAGGAAAAAAACATGTCCGTTAAAGAAAATTTTGAATTAGCAAAAAAACAGTATGAGCAATGGGGAGTAAATGTAGAAGGAGCACTAGAAAAGCTAAAGAATGTTCCCATTTCTATTCATTGCTGGCAAGGGGATGACATCGCTGGCTTTGAAGTAAATCAAAGAGAATTATCTGGAGGGATTGATGTAACAGGAAATTACCCTGGAAAAGCAACGAATCCAGAGGAATTAAGAAGTGATTTAGAGAAAGCGCTGTCGCTTATTCCTGGTAAGCATCGTGTCAATCTGCATGCTATTTACGCGGAAACAGATGGAGTTGCTGTAGAAAGAGATGAGCTAGAACCAAAGCATTTTGAAAATTGGGTCCAATGGGCAAAGGATAATGGATTAGGATTAGATTTTAATCCTACATTATTCTCCCATGAAAAAGCCGCAGACGGTTTAACATTAGCTCATCCAAATAAGGAGATTCGTGATTTTTGGATTCAGCATTGTATCGCTAGTAGAAAAATCGCTGAATATTTTGGGAAAGAGCTTGGTACACCAGCTTTAACAAACATTTGGATTCCCGACGGCTATAAGGATATTCCAAGTGACCGCTTGACACCAAGAAAAAGATTAAAGGATTCATTAGATGAAATTTATGCTGTAGAAACAGATGAAAGATATAACTTAGATGCAGTGGAAAGCAAGGTATTTGGAATTGGGTCAGAATCCTATGTAGTCGGCTCCCATGAATTTTATCTAGGATATGCGTTGAAGAATAATAAATTATGCCTAATGGATACTGGTCACTATCATCCGACAGAAACCGTTTCCAACAAAATTTCTTCCATGCTTTTATTTAGTGAAAAATTAGCATTGCATGTATCTAGACCAGTAAGATGGGATAGTGATCATGTTGTTATTTTAGATGATGAACTAAAAGAAATTGCCGTAGAAATCGTCCGTAATGAAGCATTAGATAAAGTAATCATCGGTCTTGATTTCTTTGACGCTAGTATCAACCGTGTAGCTGCATGGACAATTGGAACAAGAAATATGATTAAAGCACTTTTGAATGCATTATTACTTCCAAATGAAAAACTAAAACAATTACAAGAGGAAGGAAATTTCACAGAGAGATTAGCATTAATGGAAGAATTTAAAACCTATCCATTTGGAGCTATATGGGATTATTACTGTGAACAAATGAATGTGCCTGTGCGCGAAACTTGGATTAATGAAGTAAAAGCATATGAGGAAGAAGTTCTTTTGAAGAGATAAAGGAAATCTTGCAGAGCAATTACTCTCCTATTTTGAGTGATTGCTTTTTTTTGCATTTAGTTTCGAGATGTGAGTGATTGAAATTAGTTGATTTCTCTTTTCACTAGAAATTTTTCCTTGTATAATGAAGCATACAGTTTTTTCCTTTGGGGGTGTCTAAATGAAGAAGTTACTGTATGTATATATAATTGTTTTTATATTATTTGGTATCTATTTTTATAATTCCCATTTAAATGATGCATGGGATAATGCGAGTGGAATAAAAAGAGAACGGTTACAAGGTTCGGTGAATGATGAATATGTAATGGTGACTTTTTTGGCAGGAATTGATTATTGGAAGACAGCATTAAAGGGATTTGAGGATGCAGCTAGTGAATTAAATGTTTCTGTTGTTTATAGAGGGGGATCCCAATATGATCTACATGAACAAATTACAGTACTAGAACAAGTTATCGCGAAGAAGCCTTCTGGTATAGCACTATCCGCAATAAATCCCCATGATTTAAATGATACGATTAATAAAGCTGTTGATATGGGGATACCTGTTGTATTGTTTGACGCAGATGCGCCTTTAAGTAAAGCGTCATCATTTTTGGGAACAAATAATTATGCTGCAGGTGCAAAGGCAGCTGATAAGATGGCCTCACTCGTTAATAAACAAGGTAAAGTAGCGGTTATTACCTTACCAGATCAGTTAAACCACCAAGAAAGAACTGAAGGGTTTATGGAAACAATCAAAACAAATTATCCAGATATGGAAATAGTACAAGTTCTTAATGGGGAAGGGGATCAACTTAAATCGGAAAAAATAGCGAAGGATATTATAAGAAAATATCCAGATATAAAAGGGATATTTGTTACGGAAGCGAATGGTGGAGTGGGCGTGGCTGATGCAGTAACAAAAAATAAAGAACTAGATTTAAAGATAATTAGTTTTGATGTAGATAGAAAAACATTGGACAATATAGAACGAGGAGCGATTTCAGCATCAATTGCCCAAGGAACATGGAATATGGGATATTGGTCAATGGAGTTCTTGTTTAAATTACATCATGAGCAAACAAATAGTGCATATAATTCATTACCTCCTTATGTTGATACCGGGATAACAATCGTTACAAAGGATAATGTAAAAGAATACTATGCTGAATATATAAAGTAAAAAAGAAGGGTTAAGCTAAATGATTTCGAAATTAGATAAAATCAATGAATTCTCCATTAGAGATAAACTGATTGCTTTGTTTTTACTAATTAGTATTCTCCCAGCTATTGGACTAGGATTGTTAGTAGGTGTAACGGTTGAAAAAATTTTAGGAGAGCAAGCAACGAAAAATACCCTTCAACTGATAGACCAAGTGAACACAACATTGGAATCATCTATTACGAATGTACAAAATGTAAGTTATCTAATTTCGATGGATTCACAAATTAATTCGTTTTTTTCTCATGATCAAAATAATTATAAAGAGGAAGAACAAGGCTACTCCATTCGTAAAAAAATGCAAGGGTTTACATCTTTGTACCCCGAAATTGCAGGGATTTTACTGATCAATAGTGAAGGACAATACATTAGCAATGAGCTCTATGCCCAAAATAATGTGGATTTAAGGAAAGAGAAGTGGTATGAAGAAGCAGTAAGAAACAAGGGGATTTTTAAAATAATAGGGAAACCTCAAAAACGTAACATAGTTAGTCAAATCAATTATAAGGAAGATGAAATAGTCACCGTAGTAAGGGCTATTGTTAATAGAGATACACAAGAAATTTCAGGTGTCATATTAATAGATTTGAAGCTAAGAGTAATAGGAGAAGCAATGAATAATGTTCATATTGGACTTTCGGGATTTTTAACGGTAATAGATGAAAACGGTAAGGATATATATTCGACCTCTAATAGGGAGCCGTTAGTGATTCCGGAAGCAATCTTATTAGGTAATGATTGGGGTTCCTATAAAAAGGTGGTTGAAGGAGAAAAAATAGAGTTTATTTATCAAAGAACGCCTTTTACAAACTGGACAACAGTTGGGATATTTCACTCCGATGAATCAGTGGCAGAAGTAAGAGAAATTCAATTATATCTATTCTTTTTTGTATTTTTTCTTTGCTTTGCTGGAATAACGGTTTCTTACTATTTTTCAAATTCTATATCCAATCCAATTATTGAATTAATGAAGATGATGAGGAAAATCGAAGACGGCAATATGGAGATTCGCTATGTTGGGAAACGGCAGGATGAGATTGGCAGGCTTGGAAAAACATTCAATCACATGATTGCAAAGATTAATAATTTAATAACGTTAACAGAAGTTCAAGAGAAGCAAAAAAGAGAGGCTGAATTAAGAAGCCTACAGGCACATATAAAACCACATTTTTTATACAATACATTGGATACGATTAATTGGATGGCTAGAAAGCATGGAGCGAAAGATGTAGCAGAAATTGTAGCATCCTTATCTGCTTTTTTTAGAATTGGTTTAAGCAAGGGAAATGATTTTATTCAACTCAAAGATGAAATAAAACATATTCAAAGCTATCTAGCGATTCAAAAAGTGAGATATCAGGATAAATTAAATTATGAAATTACCTTTAATCCTACTTTAATAGAGGGAAGAATACTTAAATTGGTACTTCAACCAATTGTAGAGAATGCGATTTATCATGGAATTAAAGAGAGAAAGGGACCGGGGAAGATTATAATAATTGCAGAACAAGAAAGTGGCTGCCTATTATTGAGAATTAAGGATGATGGGGTAGGCATTAGGGAAGAAGAATTGAATCATTTAAAAGAAAAACTAAATACCCTTGTTATTTTAAATAAAGATAAGAAAGAAAATATAAATTTTGGATATGGAATGATGAATGTACAGGCAAGAATAAAACTGACTTATGGAGAAGCGTACGGATTATCCATTGATAGTCAAATGAATAAGGGTACTGAAGTAACGATAAAACTGCCATTGAACTTAGAGGATAGCAAGGAGTGAGAAAAGATGGATAAACAGATGTGGGACGTATTAATAGCTGATGACGAACCAATTATTCGAGAAGGAATTCGAAATTCCATTGACTGGTCGTCTCTTCAGATGAATGTCATCGCAGAAGCAGAGGATGGCGATGAAGCCATTGAACTCTCTCTTCTTCATTCTATTGATATCCTTCTAGTTGATATCAATATGCCGATAGCAAATGGTCTCCAAGTTATTCAACAAGTTAAGTCCAAGTTACCTGACTGTCAAATTATTATCATTACAGGTTATGATGAATTTAAATATGCGCAAGAAGCAATCAGGCTAAATGTTTCAGATTATTTATTAAAACCTATTGATCCAGATCATTTATTCAATTTGCTTAATAAAATAAAACTTGAACTAGTTAAGGTAAATAAACAAAAAGAGATAATGGATAGGACATCAGAACAATTCACAAAAAATATGCCAACTTTAAAACATAATTTCTTCAGAGAATGGCTGCAAGGTAATTTAGCGAATGAAGAAATTAAAAATCAATTAGCTCTGTATTATTTAGATACGAATATACCGAAACAATTGATCGTTATTTCTTGCTTAGAATTTCTTGAAAATAAATCGATTTTGAGTGAAAAAGAAAGAGTGGAAATGGAAGAATCACTAAAATATCATATTCTTTTGTTTTTTGAAGATACTGAAATTGGTTATTACGATGATAACTCTGGGCTTATTATTCTGATTAGTTGGCAAGTGATAGCCAAAAATATAATTGTCCAATTGGAAGAATGTATTCGCAAGGAACTAAATATGCCAATTACTGTATATACAGAGAATAACAACGAAGATTACCGGAATATTTTTTTGCTATATAAGAGGGGTAAAGAAATTGTTCAAAAGGAAATCAATATTTCGCCTATTGTGAGGCGGGCAAAAAGTATAATCGAACATCAGTATACTGATTCTACCCTATCGCTAGAGAAAGTTGCATTAACATTACAAGTTTCTCCTGTTTATTTAAGCCGGCTAATTAAACAAGAATTAGGACTAAGCTTTGTTCAGCTTTTGACAAATAAACGAATGAAACAAGCAGTATACTTACTTCAATCAACAGATTATCCAATAATATCTATATCTGAGTTAGTTGGTTACGAAAGCCAACATTATTTCAGTACAGCCTTTAAAAAGGTAATGGGTTTATCTCCGAATAAATACCGGAGGAATATTATTGATGATACGAATAATGTAAAAAGTTAGAAGTGGGAGCCATATATTAAATAGTTCCGATAACATGGAGAAAATCTAAAATCGCAACTCAAATAACATACGATTTCGTAACATAAATAATAAGACAAATAACATTACAAATAGGATACAAAAAGCTTGAGGGAATTTTTACAGGCTTCAAGCTTTTTTTCATATAATTTAATGCACTTGTTAATACAGATAGGTAAGGGTTTGAGGTTATCGCTCCCTTTTCCCCCTGTTCACACCG
>NZ_DALZDK010000064.1:0-14086 GCF_031978665.1 Niallia sp.
TGACACCCCACCAACGGGTCAAACCGTTGATAAATCAACATTTATAGAGGGAGGTGACCTTTGCAAGGTCACCTCCCTTCTATCTTAAGAACACTGAAAAGAACTGATCCGGTTAGTATCTGTGCCATAATAAGACCAACGATTCATTCGCCAGCGGTATCCTGCGATAGAATGGCGTCCGACAAAAGTTGGATAGAACCAAAAACCTCGACCATTCTCTAGCCAAACATACGTAAAGCGGAATAGACAAGGTCTCATTGATCCAGATTCAATAGCCAAAGTATTTCCATGTGAATGAGTTAATTGTGGTGTAAAAGATGGTGGCGGTGTTGTGGGTGGTCCATGATCTGCGCCTCCACCAAAATGTGGTCCATCTGGATGAGCTGGAGGTCCACCAGGAACAGATGGTGGCATTTCTCCTCCTGAGAATGGTGGCAATCCGCCTCCGCCAATAGGTGGTAAATGCGGAGGATTTAACCCAGTCCCTCCTCCAATTGGAGAGATAATAATTCTATTTTGGTGTTGTGGATAAGTTTGTTGTCCATAATAAGAATAATATGGCTGAAAATACATCATTTTTCCCCTTTCGTTTTTGATGTATTACTCTATGCATCTCGCCCAAGCGAGGTGCAAGGTTACCATTATTCCCACTCTTTTAGAGGCTATTGCTTGACCTCATAATTTGTTTTCCATTTCTTTCGAAAAACAAAACCAGCAAGCCACAATATAACAACTAACCCAACAACAGTCCCAATACTCAACCACACCCATAGCCCTTCAATAAAATGCATAGCGCGATGATGATCCTTTACCAGCCAGTAACAAGAGCCACTCAAAACGGCTCCTACAGGAAGAATAACCGGACGGTAATCTTTTAATCCCAATAGTTTTTGCACAGCAATTGATGAACAGAGAAAGGTCATAATAATTTGGGTTAAAATCGATAATGCAAAAAATGCAATCATAATCATCTCGTAACGATGGATAAATAATCCAATTTCTGCACTTCTTGCCATTTGCATACAGGAAACAATATACTGGGCTGCTACATCTGCTGTTAGTACTCCTGTTTCAAGGATTGGCCACATAGCAATGATCATTCCTCCATAAAAAACGCCTGCTGTTGAAGATTTTATCCAGGTCTGCTTATCCCTTACTAAAGGAAGAATCATGCAAACCATCATCGCAGCCATTGCATAATCAGTATTATGGTGTCTACTCGCCCATACCGTTTCTTTAAAGCCAGATTGAAAAACCGGCAGAAGCTCTCTTATATCAAAATTACTAAGAGACCCAAGCATTAACAAAATATTTAAAGCAATAATAGAGAAAACTCCAATCAAAGCCATTCGAGCGACCACTTCAATCCCAAAATGAATCGCATAAACTCCTATTAAGAAAGCAGCTATAACAAATAAAAAAATAGGAGCCTCCGGTAAGAAATAATCCCTTAAATGATAAACGAATGTTGCCATAATACTTCCATATGCACCCACAAAAAAAACGAACACAGAAATAGCGACAAGTTTCCCGGGAAATTTCCCTAAAATACGGTGAAATTGATCAATTAAATCCCCCTCAGGTATACGTCTCATCACAATAACTATTAGTGCTATTAATAACAGTCCCTGAAAAGTGGAGAAGAACGTCGAAATCCAAATATCTCCTTTTACTTCGCGTGCCATTATTCCTTGTGTCAATCCGATCGATTTTGCATATAGCATATTGATAATCAACGCCATTAACATACCATTAGTTATCTGCACCTTCATTATTTTTCCTTCCTTTCTTCTTTACCTGATATTGTAGGCTGGAATAATAATGAACCACTTTCTACATTTGCATGAATACTAAGATTTACTTCTGCGGTTGAAAAAATATTTGCCCAGTCTTTCTTCATTGTTTTCCACTCATACGGATATTCATTTTGAAATACTTTTCCTAATTCTAATACATCAGACTTATATTCCTTTTGAATTTTCGAAATAGACTTATTGATATCTTCTTTAAGCTTAGCTTCCACAGCTTTTTCTAATTTCTCTACGAGCTCTTTATCGCTTACGGAAAAAGGACAGCCTGCTTCTACTACAGTAACGGTAGCATTTAGTTTAGCATTAAAACTAACTTCATTATTCTTATAAATGGGGTCCACATCAAACTTTTGCTTATTTAATTCGACACTTATCTCACTCTTCGGTTCTTTTGGACAAGCAACAACCACTACTCCCGAATCTATCTTATCTCTAAAAAGAATGACCCCTTGCAATTCATCGGCTTGTAATATCCCTACTAATTTATCGTTATTAAACACACCTGCCCCAGATAACTCAACCTGTTTTAATTTTGCCCCTTCCTCTGGTTTAAGACTATCGATTTTCCTTTCTTCAAGAGAAATCCTTGCAAGTATTGGCTCTGTTGAATCACTTAAATAAGCTGCTAATAGGTCCTTTATTTCAGTATGAGGGGCAAGGGTTGAAATATTGGTATATCGAAATAATTTACTTAATGCTTCGCCAGGAATTACTTCTAAACTAGTAATTGTCGCCGTTATTTCGCTCGCTTTATCGGGAGTTAAAGCAATCAATGTCCTCATTCGAAGCTCTGGATTTCTAGTAAAGAAATCGATAATGTCCCCAATACCTTCTTTTGCTACCTCTTCATTTATTACAATAATAAAATTATGCGCCCAAAAAACTCTTCGTGATGAAATGGCAGTCAAATTACGAATCGCTTCAAAAATGGACTCTCCCTCTCCTTCTACATTCCATGTAGTTTCTCCGGATTGACCGGTAGGAGCACCAGTCTGCCCCCTGGCATCCCCTGGTCTAGAAACTTGTGCTGTAACCTTTATTGTTCCATCCTTTGATCCTTTATCAATCCCAACTCCCATTACCAGGGCAAGATCATTGATTTCTCTTTTGCCTGCACAAGCAGTTAATAGCAAGGAACTAAAAATAATTATGATAAATAAATTGGTTTGCTTCATTCCTTTCTTTTCGCTCCTTTATTGCCTTCACTTTTCTTTTTCCATCTTTTCAGACCCGATGTATCGCCATTATCCTGGCTTTCTTCTTTTGCTTTAGCTCCTTGTGTACTCTTATCTATTTCTTCTGATTCCGATTGATTGTCTTTCCCCATCTCCATAGGATTTTTCACCTTATTTGGTGGCTTCGGCTTCTGATGATCCCCTAATTTAATGGTGTCTCCATCTGCAAGTTGGGGTCTTTTTTTCATTGCCCACCAAGGAAAACGAATGAGTGTATCCTTTTGATCATTTGGCTGAAAAGGAGTTGCTGGAGCTAAATAAGATTCGCCAAAAGAACGAATACTTAGTGCATGAATTGCTAATAGGGCAAACATAACAGAAAACCCAAGCAAACCTAATGTGCCTGATGCAATTAATAAAGGAAAACGGATTAATCGTATAGAATAGGAGGCGGAGTAATTAGGTATCGCAAAGGATGAAATCCCCGTAACCGCTACTACAATTACCATAAATGGAGAAACAATTCCGGCCTGAACAGCAGCCTGTCCGATAACAAGAGATCCTACAATACTTACAGCCTGCCCAACTGGTTTTGGCATCCTGAGACCTGCTTCTCGCATTAGTTCAAAGGTTATCTCCATTAATAAAGCTTCCAATAGTACCGGAAAAGGGACTATTTCTCTCCCCGATGCGATGGTTAATGCTAATGGAGTCGGAATCATCTCTTGATGAAAGCTTACTAACATGACATAAATGGAAGTAAGCGTGAGACTAATCACAAAGGCAATATAACGAATGATACGAAAAAAGCTCCCTGCCATAAATCCCATATAATAGTCATCACTTGCTTGTAAAAATTGCCAGAAATAAGTAGGGACCACTAAAACAAATGGAGTATTATCAACAAAAATTGCTACCCTTCCCTCTAACAATGCAGAAGCTACTTTATCTGGTCTTTCTGTACTCATTACAGTTGTAAACGGGGAAAATGGAGAATCCGCAATCATTTCTTCTATATATCCACTTTCCAAAATTCCATCAATTTTAATATCATTTAACCGCTTCTTTACTTCCTCTACTAATCCCTTTTTAACGGTTCCTTTAATATATGCAATATTTACATCGGTTTTAGAGCGTAATCCAATGCTCATTGTTTCTAATCGCAGCTCCGGATCACGGATTCTTCTTCTAACTAACGCGGTATTTGTCCGTATATTTTCTGTGAATCCATCTCTTGACCCACGGACAACCTGTTCTGTTTGCGGCTCGTCAACACTTCTTGTGTCCCATCCCTTTGTTTGGATATGAAAAACTTTTTTACATCCATCTACTATAAGGATGCTATCTCCAGAAAGGATTGCTACAAGCGCCCTTTCAACTTCATCAGTCGTGGAAAAGGAAGTGTTCATTAAGACATGTTGTTCAATCAAAGTCTGAAGGTCAGAAATCATTAATTGGTTTCTTTTAATAAATTCATTTCCTTCATACATCATGGCATCGATTACTTTTTCCACATGCTCTACACTAGCAAGCCCGTCAATATAAAAAAGCACCGAAGAAACTTGCCTATTCCCCAAAAAGAAAATCTTCCTTTTTACAAGGTCAACACTATCTCCCAATTCGTTTTTAATTTCAGCTATATTTTTTTCTAAATCCACCGTGAACTTTTTGTCTTTACTTGTTGTTTCCATATCGTCCACCCTTACTTTTTACTATTATTCTTCATAACCAACTAAAGGACTTTCTATTCCCAGAACAGGAAAATGTATAAAAGGTTTTTTTTTCGTATAAAAAAGAAACAAGAAGCATATATAAAGGCGGAGATATTTTGAATTTTTACCATACCTGGCTATATAAAAACGTTATAAACGCAGAATGGCTTTTGTGGATTATTGTTATTTTTGTTTTTGTATTTAATATATTGTCCCCAGTCATCATATGGGGCTTAATGAATGGACAATCCATCATTAAATGGGGAAAGAAAAAGAAAAAGAAAACTAAAAAAGGTGAGAATGGTATAAAATCTTAAATACTATCTTCTCCTATTTCGTTTTTTGAAATAATATACAAAAAAAGGAGTATTATCCTATATCTTTCGCCGAAATTCATCTATTTATTAAATATTTTTGCTGTTGACTAACATCTATAGGTCTTTAGATACTGGCAGCATGAACTACTTCATACTAATCTTAAGTATATAATTTAACTAATCGACGAAAGGGCAAAATCATTGAAAAATGGTGACGCAAAGCTATAGGGGCTTCAGGGTATGATTCGATTCCAATCATTCATTACTCTTGCCAGCCAGCTACCGAATACACCTTCGACGATTCAGATGAAGGGGACTAGAAAAATGAGACAAGAAAACAATGACGAATTATTAATCAAGCAACCAGTGATTGTAAAGGAACAAATCTCTTATACACATGAAACTGGAAATATAGGAAAAGGATTATTTTATGGCATACTCATAAGTATTCCATTATGGATTTCTTTTTTTGGTTGGCTTCGTATTTTCCTTTCTTTTGTTGGAAAATTTATCTAATCGATAGGTAAACATTTTACTTATTTGAATCCAGGTCATATAATCATTATAAGAATAGGCTTGGAAACCATTAGGAAAGGAGATTTCATAATGGAAGATTCAAAAGAGAAATTAGAACAAGAAATAGCTGTAGCAGGAAAGCATTATTCCGAGGAAAAGTTTTGGAAAAAACTTGCGAGGTTTGGTAAAAAAGCAGGTTCCTCTGTCGTTTATGCGGTTTTACTTTTGTATTACACCTTACAAAAACCAAGTGTCCCTAAAAAAATAAAGGTTACTATTATTGGAGCTTTAGGCTATTTTATCCTACCAATTGATTTAATACCTGATTTTCTAGTAGGCATAGGCTACACAGATGATTTAGGAGCATTAGGAATCGCATTATTTCAAGTGGCGATGTATATTGACGATGATATCAAAACAAAAGCAAAAGCAAAGCTTGCGGAATGGTTTGGCAGCAAAGTGGATACAGCTGAAATTGATAAAAAATTAAATAAAGAAATTCACTAAAAAAAGGGACTAAAACAGTCCCTTTTTTCTTTATTATAGAAATAATCCTACGATGGTTGCTGTTAAAACAGAAGCTAATGTTGCTGTTAATAACATTTTCAAACCAAATTTAGCAACGATATCAGCTTTCTTCGCATTAATCGCCTGAATAGATCCAGCAATAATTCCAATACTAGAGAAGTTTGCAAAAGAAACAAGAAATGTAGAGACAATTCCTACTGTTTTAGCTGAAAGTTCTCCAATTAATGGCTGAAATTGCAGCATTGCTACAAATTCATTAGCAGCTAATTTTGTTCCCATAACCGAACCAGCTGTGACAATCTCACTAACAGGAATTCCCATGATCCAAGCGATCGGTGCAAACACATAACCTAATAAATCTGTAAATCCGACACCAAAAACACTTGAAAAGAAGCCATCAATTAAAGCAAGTAAACCGACATAAGCTACTAGCATTGCCGCAACAATTAATGCGACTCTACCTCCATCTAATGCACCTGCAGAAATTGCACCAAATACAGAATTTGTATTCGAAACATCTTTAACGTTAATTATTTCATCTTCTTCTTTTGAAATAGGCGCAACTAATGTTCCAATAATTAAAGCAGATAATGCGTTTAAAATCATTGCTGCTAGTACAAATTCTGCTGGAATCATTTCCATATATGCCCCCATAATGGATGCAGAAACAGACGCCATAGCAGATGTACAAACAATAAATAATTTATTAGCATTCATTGATTCTAAATGCGATTTAATTGCAATCAACGATTCAGATTGTCCAAAAAAGATAGAGTTAATGCTGTTGAATGTAACAACCTTTGATAACCCTGTAATTTTCGCCAATGCTCCCCCAATATATTTAATGGCTAGCGGCAATATTTTTATATGAGTTAATAAAGATAATAAAGTAGAAGTAAAAATGATGAGCATTAGCACATTTATAAAAAAGACACTTCCACCTTCAGGAACTAATCCTCCGGTAACAAAATTAACACCTTCATACCCATAATTAAGCACAGTAGATACTCCATTAGATGTAGCTTCTACAATTTTCAGCCCAACAGTGGTTTTAAACATGATAAGTGCAACGATAAACTCAAGCACAAATAATACGATAATAGCTTTAAAGTTAATCCCTTTTTTATCATTTGATAATAAAAAGGCGATAGCTATCGTTACGATAATACCTAATATCCCAACTAAAATTGACATAAAAAATTCCTCCTAAATAAGAAGCAATAACAATCCTTTCTTCCATATAAAACTATCTCAATATAGTTAATATGTTTTAAAAAACATTGTTAATACATTATAAATAGATATACAGCTTTAAATGTTACCTTATATTTAGGGCATTGTCATCCTTTAATTGAATACTTGTTTAAATTAATAATTTTTAAATCTTTCTAAATATTATCTAAATATATTTAATTTCCATCATTCCAAATACTATCCCATACTAAAAAAAGCAAGTTTAGGAAATAACACCTAAACTTGCTTTTTTTCTACTATATATTCTACTTTTCCCTTAAATTGAAACTTCCTTTTCTCTCTTTGCTGCTTCAAAAGCTTTATTCACCCTGTTTAACAGGACACTATCTGAAAGCAAGCGATATCCCGTTGCAGCAAGTGCCTGTGCCCCTTTAATTAGGGCAGCATCTCCAATTGGAGATTTTGCTGCTTCTCTAAATTCATTCGTATGAGCAATTAAATCATCTGGTCCAATTTTAATATGAGGGTGTGCAGTTGGTACTTCATAACTAATATTACCAGCATCGGTCGAACCTTTTCCGCGAGATTTTTCTGTTACGACTGTTTCTCCAACTGCCTCTAATTCCTCTTTTAATACCTCATCTAAAATGGGATTTAATACAAAATCCTTCACTTCATTTTGGAATCTTTCCACTTTAACAGTTGCACCAGTTGCAAGGGCAGCCCCCTCAGCGATGGCACGAACTTTCGTAGCAACTTCCTCTGTTTTCTTCCACGTTTCTGCTCGAATATAGAATCGTGCAGACGCATATTCTGGAATGATATTTGGTGCATCTCCCCCGTTTGTGATAATCCCATGAATTCGAACATCATCTGGAAGCTGTTGTCTAAGGGCATTTATGCCAACAAACAATTGAATCACCGCATCAAGGGCATTGATACCTTTCTCTGGTGAACCTGATGCATGTGCCGATTTCCCATAAAAATGAAAATCCAGAGGATCCACTGCAAGTGTTTCACTTGTTAACGATGTTTGGCCAGAAGGATGAATCATTAAAGCAACATCAACATCCTTTAAATAACCATGTTTCACAAAGCTTCCTTTCGCACTTCCATTTGGACCGCCCTCTTCAGCTGGAGTCCCTAGAACTACGACTCTTCCACCTGTTTCAGAAAGAGTTTGAGAAAGTGCAATTCCAGCTGCTACACTCGTTGTTCCAATAATATTATGACCACAAGCATGCCCTAAACCAGGAAGCGCATCATACTCAGCAAGAAAAGCAATCGATGGACCAGATATTCCGCTGTCTTTTACTGCATAAAAGGATGTTTCGTGACCAGCAACTGCAATTTCCACTTTAAATCCTGCATTTGTTAGAATATCTACATGCTTTTTACTTGCAAAAAATTCTTGATTGCCAATTTCAGGGTTTGCATGAATCAATTGACTCGTTTCAATATAAAGTTCTTTATTTGTTTGAATGGATTCGTGAATAAGATCAAGACCAGATAAAGTATTGCTCATTTTTCTTCTCCTCCTTAAAGTCCTTTAAATTGAGTTTCTAACTCATCTTTTGGAATGTCTACTACAATGGAGCCACCATTTGTATCCGCTTCAACTGCTTTAATTACATCTGCTTCATGGTACAGCTCTACAATTTTCTGATATGTTTCATTATTTGCATCCTTTGTGCGTGCTGCAAAAACATTTACATATGGCAATGTATTTTCATCCTTTGCATCCTCTAAGTAAATTGGATCTTTCACAGGATCAAATCCAGCTTGACCGGCAACACCATTATTGATTACAGATGCTGCAACATCCGGCAACACTCTTGGAGTTTGTTGGGCAACAATTGGCAAGATTTCTAGATTTTTTGGATTCTCGGCAATTTTCGATGGATCTCCAAATAATCCAAAGTCATCTGCTAATGTAATTAATCCTGCTGATTCAAGTAATTTTAGTGCACGTGCTTGGTTAGATGGATCGTCCGGAATAGCAATTTTGTCGCCTTCTTTAATTTCACTTACATCTTTCACCTTTTCTGAATAGATTCCCATAGGTGCAATAACAGTTGCTCCTATTGGCGTTAAATCGGTTTTATTTTCTTCATTAAATTGACTTAAAAAAGCAATATGCTGAAACGAATTAATATCGATATCTCCATTTTCTAAAGCTTGATTTGGCAATGTATAGTCCGAAAACTCAACTAGCTCAATTTCAATTCCTTCTGCTTTCGCCTTTTCTTTCAAAATTGGCCAAACCTCTCCATCTGATCCAGTTACACCTATTTTCACCTTCACTGTTTTATCTTTGCCAGATGCACTGTCTGACCCACATGCAGCAAGTGCCCAAATTGTTGTTAATAATAGTAAAATAGCAAAATATTTTTTCATCGCACATTCTCCTTAATAAGTAAAATTTGTATAAATTTAACATTATATAGTTACAAAAATCTGTTCGTTAAAGTAATACTCCCCTTAACGTCTCATTATTTTTCTTGATAATGTATTTCCAATCCATTGAGCAATTTGTACAAGAATGATAAGAATTATAACGGTAACAAGCATGACACTTCCATCAAAGCGTTGGTAACCATATGTCATTGCCACATGCCCCAGTCCGCCGCCTCCGACTGTACCAGCCATCGCAGAAAAATCGATTAAGCTGATCGTCACAAAGGTTAGACCAAGAATAAGTGGTCCTAATGCTTCAGGAATTAATACTGTAAAAATGATTTGCAAAGGACTTGCTCCCATCGCTTTAGCGGCTTCAATAACACCTGGATCAATACTGACTAAATTATTTTCTACTACTCTCGCAATTCCAAAGCAGGCTGCAATGGTCATTGGGAATATCGCTGCCCATGTCCCAATCGTTGTACCAACAATCGCTCTCGTTAATGGGCTAATTGCTACTAGAAAAATAATAAATGGAATAGGACGGATAATATTAATCAGGATATTGAGTAAACGGAAAACTAATTTATTTTCCAAAATATTCCCCTTCCTTGTCACATAAAGGAGTAAACCAATCGTGATTCCTAAAATGGAGCCTAAGATAAGAGTCATGATAACCATTAAAATTGTTTCCCCTGTTGATTCCACAATGCGTGGCCAAAAAGTATTCCAATCGACCTTCATTAAACAAGCACCTCCTCAACCGTTACTAATGTTTCTAATTCCTTAAGTACAGACAAAATATTTTCCTGGCTTCCCTCAAAGGATACGAGAAGATTCCCGTAAAACTTTTCCTGTAACTCACGAACAGACCCATAAACGATATTTACATCAACATTAAACCTTCTTGTAATCTTTGAAAGGACAGGGTCACTTGCTATCTCCCCTTTAAAAATTACCCTGTATAACTGTTTGCCGCCCTTATTCCTCCATTCGGCTAACAAGGTATCAGAAGGACGATCTTGCTGTACTGACTGGATAAAACGCTGTGTCGTAGGATGCTTTGGATTAGTGAATACTTCAAATACAGAACCATCCTCGATTACTTCTCCATTTTCCATTACTGCTACTCGATCACATATTTCCTGTATAACATGCATTTCGTGAGTGATTAATAGAATCGTAATCCCAAGATCCTTATTTACCTTTTTTAATAGACGCAGTATTTCACCAGTTGTATCAGGATCAAGTGCTGATGTTGCCTCATCACAAATTAATATATCTGGAGAAGTTGCAAGAGCTCGTGCAATTCCAACCCGTTGTTTTTGGCCCCCTGATAGTTGTTCTGGATAATCGTCTGCTTTATCGGATAAACCGACAAATTGCAAAAGCTCCGCCACTCTTTCTTTTATTTCTTTTTTCGGTACTCCAGCAAGTTTTAACGGGTAGGCTACATTGCCTGCTACCGTACGAGATGAAAAGAGATTAAAGTTTTGAAAAATCATGCCGATTCTTCTGCGAAGCTTGCGAATCTCTTTTTGAGACAGGGATGCAACATCTACCCCTTGAACTTGTATATTTCCGTTTGTCGGCGTTTCTAATAAATTGACAAGTCGTAATAATGTACTTTTCCCTGCTCCACTGAAACCAATAATCCCAAAAATCTCACCTTGTGCGATCGATATCGATACATTCTTTACCGCATTTACTTCGCGACTGCCAAGCTTAAAGGTCTTAACTACCTTCTGAAATTCAATCATTTGCCCTTCCACTCCTATAAAACATAAGTCTCTTGTAAAGAAGAAGCAGGCTTTTAGGAGATACAAAAAGGAGATACAAAAAGGCCCTGCTTCTTCTTTCCAGAAAGAAAAAGCAGGGCCTTTATAAGACAAAGAAACTACTTTTTCTCATCTTTCAAATGCAAAATAGCATTTGCAGGAATTGGCACGGTATTTACAATAAATCCGCTGCCGAGACTTCTTCGGGCCTGTCCCTCCGTCTCTCTGGATAAGAAAAATGTTTTTATTTAATTTTGTAAGATTTGATAACAACTATATAACCAGTTAAATAAATTGTCAACAACGTTTTTATCTTTTTTGTTTTTTTACTAAATTCCTACTTAAAAATTTTTCCGTCAAAAGATATATTAATATAACATATTCCTATTAACTTCCACAATTAGCATATACTTCACTTTCCGTGAAGCTCACACTAAGCGCTTCGCCATTCTACTTCTTCAGCATAATAATACAAAAGGATTACTCGTGTATATTCTCTACTTAGTATTTCTAATAAAAATTCATCAATATAATGAAAACTCCTTATCCCTACAAATCTAAATGTATATAAATATAATAATACCTCTTTAATACAAACCAAATTAATCGGAATAATATTTTTTATAAAAAAAAGGAAATGCTATTTCCATTCGCATTTCCCCTTCTTACTATTGTGTTATCTTTGCTTTCTTTGATAAAAAAAGCTGTACTATTTCTTCTTGACTATATTTTTGGAGAAGAAGAGAATCGATCATTTCTCGAACTGCGCCATTTCCTCCGTCTGAATCAGTAACAAATGTTGCTTGATTTTTTACAATGTCAATCGCATTGTGGGGAGCACATGGCCATCCTACCTTTGTTAAAATAGGAATATCATTGAGGTCATCACCCATATAGCACACTTCCTCAAACCCTATTCCTATTTCATCGATTATCTTCCGAAGTGTTTCTAACTTATCGTGAATTCCTTCAAAAACATAGTCAAATTTCAATTCTTCTGCTCTTGTTCTAACTGCCGCTGACTGTCTGCCTGTTATAATAGCAAGCTTTATTCCAACTTGTTTAGCTAGGCTAATGCCCATACCGTCCTGCGTATGAAACGCCTTATACTCCGTACCATCTGACCCAATATATAATCTCCCATCTGTAAGAACACCATCTACGTCTAATACAATTAATTTAATCCTCATTAATTGCTTCATATACCTAATTTCATTAAATCGTGGAGATGGAGCATTCCAACAGGTTTATTATTGGTATCAACGATTGGCAGCACGGTAATTTCTTTCTCTTCCATTAATTGCAGGGCTTCAGCAGCTAAAGCACCTTTTTCGATCACAATGGACGGAGCAGAAATTAAATTTTCGACATTTTCATTCATAACATCCATCGAGAGAGCAAATGCTCTGCGGATATCTCCGTCTGTCAGGACGCCTATTAATTGTTCTTTCTCATTTACAATTGATGCTGCTCCTAGTCCTTGATCTGTCATCTCAAATAAAGCATCCTTTACTTTATCGCCTTCATGGACAATGGGATTTTTCCTCGTATGAAAAATAATATCATCAACCTTTAATAATAATTTTCTTCCTAAAGATCCATTCGGATGATAGAGAGCAAAATCCTCTGGTCTAAACTTTCGTACTTCCAATAAAGCAATAGCAATAGCATCTCCTAAGGCAAGGGTTACCGTTGTACTTGTTGTTGGTGCTAAACCTAACGGACAAGCTTCTTCAAACTCTCCTAAGCATAAAGTAACATCAGCTTTCATTGCTAAAGCGGAAAATATATTTTTCGTAATGGCAATTAACTTTGCTCCAATTGTTTCAATGGATGGTAGTAACCTTAATACCTCCTCACTTTCTCCACTATTGGAAATAGCAAGCACAATATCATCAGAAGTCACCATTCCTAAATCTCCATGTAATCCTTCTGACGGATGCAAAAAACAAGATGGCGTCCCTGTGCTTGAGAAAGTCGCCTGTATCTTTCTAGCAATAATACCTGATTTCCCAATTCCTGTAACTACCACTTTCCCTTTACAGGATAAAATTAAATGAATAGCATCTTCTATTGACTCATCCAACATATCTCTTAAATCCAATATTGCCTTTGCTTCTTTTTCTAGAACGGTTGCTAGTGTATCTGTATAGTCGAATTTCGGCAAATTAATTTCTTGCATAATAAACCACTCCCATTCTTACAGACTTTTCACCAGGGCATCAATCTCCACGATGGGCTTTAACACTTCCTCTAGATCCGCTAATTTCACCATATTAGGTCCATCTGACATTGCTTCATCAGGATTTGGATGAACCTCCATAAAAATCGAAGAAATCCCCACTGCCGCAGCTGCTCTCGATAAATATGGAACAAACTCTCTTTTCCCACCAGTCGTTGTTCCATTACCACCAGGTATTTGTACACTATGTGTTGCATCAAAAACAACTGGTACTCCTAATTCTTTCATCGTAACAAGGGATCGCATATCCACTACTAAATTATTATAGCCAAATGTAGAACCTCGTTCTGTTAATAGAATCTGTTCATTTCCACTCTCCCTTAATTTAGTAACAACATTTTTCATATCCCACGGTGCCAAAAACTGTCCCTTTTTCACATTCACAATTTTTCCTGTTTCTGCTGCCGCTACCA
>NZ_DALZDK010000065.1:0-14027 GCF_031978665.1 Niallia sp.
AAATTTATCAGCGTTTCTTTCATCTGTTGGAAAATCAGATATTCCTTTAATAATCATACATTCAACATCATTCTTCTTACAGATATAAGCAATTGCAGCCGCTTCTGTATCGGCTATTGTTATTTCGTTTTCTTTCAGTTCTAAATAGTCCTTCCACATAACTACTGCTTTATCAGCGGTGCCAATTGTTCCAGTATAAAAATCATTTTCATATTTTGATAGATCCATATCGACTGTGAAGGATTGTTTAATAAGAGGCTCGATTTCTTTTACTGTGCAATCATATTGAACGGCTTTATTGGGTACAAAAATATCCAAATTACTGAACTTTTCATCTATTCCTGCACATGTTCCAGCAACGATTACTTTAGTTAAATTAAATTTAGAAATCATATACTGATTACCACCAACGCCATTTACTTTTCTTACACCGGTGCTATAAAAAACAAGTTCGGTATCATTAATGGTTCTTAAGAAATACTCACCATAGGGATAACCGAAACGTTCATTATCTTTTATGCCGAAATACTCCAATGTCGCTTCATATTCCCACTTCGTTGCTATACTTATTCCTATCATCGACTTATCACTCTTTTGTCACTACTGAATTTCATTTTTATCACTATCCTTCTATACTCTGTTCATCAATAATTCGTTAGTAATATGTAAATATCCTTTTTTGCTAACCTGTCCCTATACCGACATAAGAAAAAGACTTCCCTTTCATGCAAGGAACACTTATTAGTTGCCATTAAAAACCTAAATTGATATTATAGATACATTAAGTCTACAATAGGGTGATATAATGAAGTTAACAAAAGCAACGAACTATGCTCTCCACACCATGATGTTTTTAGCTGCTAATCCCCCTGATGAACATATTGGTGTGGCAAAATTAGCTGAACGCCAAGGAGTTTCCACGACATATTTATCAAAAATATTAACAAAGTTAGTAAAGTCCGGTCTGGTTGAATCTGTTTCAGGTGCTAATGGTGGATATAAATTAAAACCAGATTGGGAAAAACTTTCATTACTAGATGTTATAAAAGCTATTGAAGGTTTGACCCCTATTTTTGATTATTGTCTTAGTCATAATCCTGATTGTTTAATTCAGAAAGCAATCGAATCAGCTGAGGAAAAGCTCTTAGATGAATTGAATCAAACACGTATTGTGGACCTTGCCAACAAATGGAATGAGACATCTATATAAATCAAGATGTCTTTCGTCCTAATTATAGACATTAAAACTCTATAATATATTTTATAAATACGGAGGGAAATAATGATGGATAAATTTGATTGTATTGTAATTGGTGCAGGACCTGCCGGATTAAGTGCAGCTTTAATTTTAGGGAGAGCACGGAGAAAGGTTGCCATAATTGATAATGGAACAAATCGAAATCGTGTAACGCAAGAGTCACATGGTTTTTTAACAAGAGATGGAATTAAACCACAAGAATTTAAAAATATTGCAATGAAAGATTTAGAACCTTATTCATCTGTGTCCTTTATAGATGACACAGTTATAGAGGTAAATAAAGAGGAGCAAACGGATTTATTTTTTATCACTACCTCGAACAATAAGTCTTATAGAACAGAAAAAATATTGCTAGCTACCGGTATTCAAGAAGAATTTCCCTTATCACAAATTAGACAATATTACGGCAAAAGTTTATTCAGCTGCCCATATTGTGATGGCTGGGAGCTAAGAGACAAGCCGTTAGCTGTAATTGCAGAAAAGGAGGAACATATTATTCATATGACTAAATTAGTATTTAATTGGTCTAAGGATTTAATTGTTTTTACTAATGGTCATCATCTATCCACTAATGTTCGAAATGATTTTGAAGGTAAAAAAATTAAGATTTATACAGAAGCTATTAAAAGCTTACATGGAGTTCTTGGCAACTTAGAAAGCATTGAATTAGTATCAGGTGAAAATATCTTAAGAAGTGGCGGCTTTGTAGTTCCGAGTTTTTATCGTCCAAATAAATTTGCTGAACAAATAAATTGTCAAGTTGATGAAAATGGAGCAATTATCACAGACGGTGCTGGACGAACAACAATAAATGGTGTATATATTGCTGGTGAAACGGAAAAATCAGGACCCTCTTCTTTGATGCTTTCTGCCGCTGACGGCAGTAGGGCTGCTTTCAGTATAAACATGGATTTAACCTTGGATAGATTTTAAATCTGTAAACTGATGAGTTACAAAGACAAACTCATCAGTTTTTTTATTATTATGGTTACAACAAAGAAAAAACCCACTTCTATATGGTTCTTATTCCATACAAAAAGTGAGTTTTCACCTATCCTTATCTAGCTTACTCGCCTAAATCCACATTATGATACACTTGCTGCACATCGTCTAACTCTTCAATCGAATCAATCATTTTCTCGAATTGCGCTTGTGCTTCTGGATCTAATGTTACATCGTTTTGTGCAAGCATTGTTAGCTCGGCTACAGTGAATTCTGTTACACCAGCTTGTTTAAATGCTTCTTGTACGGCGTGGAATTGATCTGGCTCTGCGTATACAATAACAGAATCTTCTTCTTCCATGATATCGCGTACATCTACATCTGCTTCCATTAGAAGCTCTAATGCTTCTTCTTCTGATTTTCCTTCTACCCCAATTACAGCTGTTGCATCAAACATGTAAGAAACAGAACCACTTACTCCCATGTTTCCGCCATTTTTACCAAATGCGGCACGAACATCGGAAGCTGTTCTGTTTACATTATTTGTTAAAGCATCAACGATTACCATCGAACCGTTAGGGCCAAAGCCTTCATAGCGAAGCTCATCAAATGTTTCTTCTGAACCGCCTTTTGCTTTTTCGATGGCACGGTCGATAATATGTTTTGGTACACTATATGTTTTTGCACGCTCAAGTACAACTTTTAGCGCTTGGTTAGATTCTGGATCTGGTTCACCTTGTTTAGCCGCTACATAAATTTCGCGTCCGAATTTTGCATAAATACGACTAGTATTTGCATCTTTTGAAGCTTTTTTGTCTTTAATATTGTTCCATTTACGACCCATTATGAACACTCTCTTTCTGCTTTTACATTCCACTATATATTATAGATAAAAACACGGCATTTATCTAGATGCCGTTTCTTAAAGCCACTAATATTATACATGAAATGTCGATTTTATTCAGCTTTTTGGTCAAAACTTTATGGCGAATCTTCGACAGATATACTGATAGAAAAAGGGAGTTCCCATAAATTAGCCTTCATCTTGAAAGATACGAAAAGATAATTTAGTAAGCTCCCCCTTTTTAAAATTGGCTGTTTTCGTAAAGTTTGTTGCTATGACCCCGCAGCCTGAATACACTCCGCTTTCCGTGGGGCTCGCGCTAAAGCCGCGGTCTGCCTTTGGCCTGCAGGGTCTCAGGCTGTCTCGCTAATCCCCGTGGCGTCTACGTGTATTCAGGCTGCTCAGATTTCCTCATTAATTGATTTCTTCTATTGAGAAAGCAACAATCTTTTAGAAAACAGTCTTAAAATTAAAGTTTAAATTTATTTACAATTGTTTGTAATGATTCTGCCATTTCAGACAGTGTATTTGTCGCTGTTACCATTTCTTCCATAACAGCTGTCTGTTCTTCTGATGCTGCGGAAACATTTTGTGCATGTCCAGAGAATTCACTTGAGCTTTCTGACAAGTTATCCAAAGATGCTGCAATTTTGCTGCCACTATCATTCATTTCAATAATTTTCGCTTCCATAACAGAGATTTGATCTGCCACTGTATGGACAGACTTACGGATATTTTCAAAAGAAGATCCTGCTTCATCTACAGTAGTAATCCCTGTTTGAACCGCTTCGTATCCTTTTGACATTGTCTCCACCGCTTTAATCGACTGATCTTGGATAAAGACGATTTTTTCGCTAATTTGATTTGCTGCACTAGCAGACTCTTCTGCAAGCTTACGCACTTCTTCTGCTACTACAGAGAAGCCTTTTCCATGATCTCCTGCACGTGCTGCTTCAATCGATGCATTTAGTGCCAACAAATTGGTCTGTCCAGCAATATTAGTAATCAAGGAAACAATTTCGTTAATTTGAGTGGAGCTTTCATGCAGATACTTAATAACATCAGCAGATTCAGTAACATTCTCATGGATAATCTGCATTTGCTTCACTGCTTTGCCTACAACATTTGAGCCCTCTTCGGAAATCTTAGCAGTTCCCGTAGCTGCATTTGTGACCTCTTTTATTTTTCCAGTCATATCTTCTAAATTATGAGCAATTTTTTCTACCGCATCACTAATCTCTTCGATTTCATTTGTTTGCTCATTTGTTCCCGAAGCAATTTCTTGAATCGAGTCATTAATCATGGAAATGGAAGAGCTTGTTTGTTCTGCACTTGAATATAATTGCTGAGAAGTTGCTGCAACTTGTTCCGAATTAATGGATACTTGACCAATTAAATCCTTTAGTTGGCTAACCATTTTATTTACGTTTATTGTTAATGCACCAATTTCATCATTAGATGTCACCTTTAACGTTTCGCCAGTGAAATCACCATTTGCCAGCGGTTCTACATAGTTTGCTAACGCTACAATTGGTTTTGAGATTCGCTTACTCATCCAGTATGCGATAAGACTACCAATGATTAATACGATTAAAATAAGACCAACAAAGACATAAATAATTTGAGTATATAGCTCATTTATAAACGAAGCATCCATATCTATTCCTAATATTGCTTGTGTTCCTTCCACGTGCACAAATATGGATTTATGCACGCCAAATTCATCCTCATAAATATCACTGAATAGTTTTTCTCCTGCTAATGCACGATTCATCTCATCCGTAAATGGATATTCGCTTCCATTCTCGTCTGTCTCACTTAAGGCAATGATATGTCCATCATCCCCAGCTTTCCCTAAGACGTAGACATTTTCCACATTTGTTTGTGCTTTTAAGTCATTTAATTGGGTAAGCAAATTCTGGTATGCTTCTTGATTCCCTTTTTCTGCTTCCTCTATATATTCCTGCTCTACCTCATTAACAGCTACTTGAAGATTTGCTTCTAATGTTTGCTCAAATCCTTTTATGACTTGATTTTCGACGATTCCTCGAGTAAAGATCAGTGTAACACCAGTAAAAATTAAACTGCTAATAATAAGGGGAATTAAATAACCTTGTAAATTTTTCTTAAAGATCGAACTTTGTTTTTTCTTAGTAGCTAAG
The DNA here is from genome assembly GCF_031978665.1 of Niallia sp. NCBI lineage: Bacteria > Bacillati > Bacillota > Bacilli > Caryophanales > Bacillaceae > Niallia > Niallia sp. Next base: position 5,207 of record NZ_DALZDK010000065.1, read on the forward strand.
CTCAAGTTCTTTTTCCTCCTGTTCCGTCACTAATGCATCCATATTTTGTACTTCTGCAATTCTCGGTTTCAGAAATTCGATGATTTCATCCATATGTTTTACTTCTGTAAAAGGAGATATGGAGAAAAACTTAGAAGCATATACAGGATAACGTTCTTCTGAATCGTTTGCTTCAATCATACACACCTTTTTCGTATCCCCAAAAAAGTATTCTTCTCTGTCTCTACCAAGTAGTTCGAATAGCTTCTGGTTTAGCTGATTCGTTTGTTCTATCGCTGCCGCTGACGCTTTACCAGCAACTTCTTCCTCCCATTTTGCCTTCTCGCTGTACAAGCGGAATACACTAACAGGACCAATTGTTGGATTAATAACGGCTATAGCTGGAAATTGCGTTTCTACTTTTTCGCGGAATGCTAGATTCACACGAACATAGTTTGCTAGTATTTGCTGGTATCCTTCGATTCCAAAGGCTTGCAATGCAGCATAAATCGCAATGGAGCTTGCCATTCGTGAACATTCTAACGTATAGCCAGTATGATAGCTTCCGTAACCGCGGTTTCCAACATAAGGAGTCTCAAATTCTTCTAAATCCAATAAGCCTAGAGAGCCGCCGTCTTTTGCTAAAAATAAGCTTGTTAAGTAAGGAGTCTGTCCAAGCTTTTGGAAATCAAAGCACAGGCTGTCTGCTAAAGATAGATACTGCATCCGCTCTTTAATACTAGCTAAGCCTTCTAGTACATTTCCTTCAAAATTCAATGGATTTGTCTCAAAATCATACGAATTAAACAGACTGTAGAATCCACCTAATGCTGAATCTGCATGGACATGGATATCCTCTATTCCATATGTATCCATGAGGGATGCAATCACATCTTTTACTTCTTTGACATTGTCAATTCCAAATGAATCAGTTGTACCAGTTGTTGCTACGATATATACAGGTACGCCACCTGCTTCGATTACCTGTACTAACTTTTCTTTTAAATCGCCAATATCCATGGAATGATCTTCTGTTGTTTTTACGCGAATTAAATGATTGCTTCCTATTCCTGTTGCTTCAACCGACTTTAATAAGCTATAATGTGCCCCTTCTGATGCAAAGCAGTATAAATTAGAAGGAACTCCTTCTTCTTTTGCGTTTGGATATTTTTTCGCAATCGCTAAGCGTAAACCTGTAAATACAGCTCCTTGCCCGCCCCATGTTGTGTATCCAAAGCTTTTCGTATGGTCGTATCCTACTAATTTAGACATCATGGAAACAACCTTTACCTCTGCTTCAGCTCCAGCTGGTCCATATACATCCCATAAATTATTTCCATTTACTAGAATAGTTGTCAGCATTCCAATGATCCCTGGAATACTTGCCATCGGTAATACATTGGTTACAAATTTATGTGTGTGGTATGGATGTCCTTTCACTAATTCTAGTAAATCATCAACCACAGCTGTCATATTTTTTCCGCTCTGTGGCACAACAGAATGCTCGACTAGCTTCCGATAAAAATCATCATCTCTATTCTTTGTTTCGCCTAGAATAGATTTATTCGGATTCTTATAGGAATCTACTTCCTTAATTAATCCATTCATTAAATCTAATAAATACTGTTGCTGTTCCTTGTTTCCATCTTCACTTGGAAATAGACGTTGAATTTCTTGTAGTTCCATTTAACTAACCCCTTTTTTTAAAAAATAAAAGCACTTTGCTCTAAAAATGGGCAAAGTGCTATAAAGATAGATAGTGTTTATCTATCTTTGCTTGCAACCCAGCTATCTTAGAATAATAACTATTCCTTAGATCTGAAGCTTTGCGTCCCCGCCTTTCAACGAGTTTGCCCGATATAAGCATATATTAGTTAAATAGCCATAGTTCAATAGTTACATCTATTACATGATAACAACTTTCTAACTTTATATCAATGGACCTATAAATATTCTAATTTTACTAATTTTTTCAACAATAACACTTTTTTTCATTCACCTGGTAAACTTCTTTTTTCGAATCCGAAAGTAATAAAAACTATAGCAAAAAAACTTGCGACTAATGTCCCAAGTTTTTTTGTGTTTTATAATTTTTCCACTAATAGCTTTTCTCTTGTTTTCTTTGCTGCCTCTACCATTACATGAAGTGCTTGGATTGTCTCTTCTTCATTTCTTGTCTTTAATCCGCAATCGGGATTAATCCAGAACAAATGTGGACTAAGAACGCCTAAAGCTTGTTCAATGTTTCGGGTTACTTCTTCCCTTGTTGGCACTCTCGGACTATGTATATCATACACACCAAGGCCAATTCCTTTATTATATGTTTTCTTCGCAAATGTTTGGATAAATTCCCCGTGACTTCTGGAAGTTTCAATGGAAATTACATCTACATCGAGTGCATCAATGGCATCGATAATGTCCTCAAAATTCGAATAACACATATGGGTATGAATTTGTGTTTCCTTCTCCACAGAAGTTGTTGCAAGTTTAAAAGAGTAGACAGCCGCATCTAAATAGTTCTTCCACTTTTCTTTTTTTAATGGCAATCCTTCACGGATAGCCGGTTCATCTACTTGAATCATGCGAATATTGTTTTTCTCGAGCTCCTCCACTTCTTTCTTAAGGCTGAAAGCGATTTGTTTTGCTACTTCTGCTCTTGAAATATCATTTCTTACAAATGACCAGTTTAAAATCGTAATTGGTCCTGTCAGCATTCCTTTTACAGGCTTAGTCGTCAGACTTTGAGCATAGACCGTTTCTTTCACCGTCATGGGCTTCAGATAAGCGACATCTCCATAAATAATCGGTGGTTTCACACAGCGGGAACCATAGGATTGCACCCAGCCGAATGTCGTAAACTGAAAACCAGCTAGTTTTTCACCAAAATATTCAACCATATCTGTCCGTTCGAATTCCCCATGTACAAATACATCTAACCCTAAATCTTCTTGAATCTGTATCCATTTTTCTATTTCTGCTTGAATGAAGCGCTCATATTCTTCCTCTGTTATCTCCCCTTTTCGCCATTTTAACCGTTCCTTCCGCACTTCCTTTGTCTGCGGAAAGCTTCCAATTGTCGTTGTTGGAAGAACTGGCAGGGAAAAGGCTTCTTGCTGTGCTTGCTGTCTTATGCTTGCATTTTCATTTCTTTCCGGTTTGTCAGCAGTCGTTTTTAATTCTTCATGAAGGACTTGGTTATTTCTTGCAGTGGAAGCGTTCAATTTACTAATCACTTCTACACTTTTATCGATTTCTGCTTGAATGACTGCTTTCCCTTTTCTGATCCCTTTTGTTAACGTATTTATTTCTTGTAATTTTTCATCTGCAAAAGCAAGTGCCTCTTTTAAACCCAAGTCTATTTTCTCTTCCCTCACTGTTACTGGTACATGTAGTAAACTTGATGATGGCTGGATAATTATCTTTTCCCTTTCTATAGACTTCTGTATCTCCGCAAGTAAATCCCACTTTTCTTCTAAATTAGTTTTCCACACATTTCGGCCGTCAATGATTCCAGCAGCAAGAATTTTATTTTCTGGAAATCCGTATTGCTGAATAGATGCTAAATTCTGACCTTCATCATGAACAAAATCTAAGCCGATTCCCGTCACTGGTAATGAAATGATTTTTTGATAATCTGTCACGGCTTCAAAATAAGTTTGCAGAATCACCTTTAATTCTGGAGCTACTTCTTGTAGCGTATGATATATGTGCTCAGTGATTTGCCATTCTCTTTTAGTAACATCTGTGACTAAATATGGTTCGTCTATTTGAAGCCATTCTACACCCTCTGCTTCTAGCTCCTTTAAAATTTGCGCATATAAAGGAATATAAGCTTCTACTGTTTCTTCCAACTTATCTTCATCATAGCCTTTTGCTAATTTAATAAAGGTCAGGGGTCCTAACAATACCGGTTTCCCCTCGATTCCTAATGCTTCTTTTGCTTCCCGATAAAAGGTCAGAGGGCGGTTCTCTGTTAATATTGGCTTTCTTTCTCCAAGTTCTGGCACCATATAATGATAATTTGTGTTGAACCATTTTTTCATTGCTGATGCTACTGCAGTCTTATTCCCACGCGCAATCTGAAAATATGTTTGTAAGGGAACCTTCCCCCCATTATAAGCAAATCTAGACGGCACCTGCCCAAACATCGTAGCTGTATCAAGTACATGATCATAGAAACTAAAATCACCGACAGGAATTAAATCAATTCCTTGAAGCTTTTGCTTTTGTAAGTTTTCCAGTCGAAGATTCTTCGTTTCTTGCAGAAGCTCGACTTCCGTATATTCGCCCTTCCAGTAACGCTCCAATGCTCTTTTCCATTCTCGTTTTTCTCCAATTCTTGGATAGCCTAAATTTGAACTTTTGCACATGTTGCTTCCCCATTTCCTATTTTTTTATCTCAGTCAAAAGTTAGTGAAAAAAAAAGAGTCTGACCTCCACATCTATCTATACAGAAGCTCTCTACTTTCTTGCTTCCTAGATAAACAGTGGAGTCAGACTCTTATGAGATACACTCATTTAAGTACAGCACTAACTAGAGTTGAGACAATCTTTATCCCAACACATATTCTCCCTCCTCTATATCCACGTAGAGTAAGCTTACTTACAAAATAGGCAGGTCTCCTGACTTAGGATCATCACTCCTTCTCTCCTTCCCATCTAAAAAAGACAGTGGATATGAGAAGTTGCTCCTCCATACAGTGGCGGGACCGCGCCGGATTCTAACCGATCTTCCCTTTTAAGCTATGAATTGGAATTCACAGCACCTATTTGCGCTATTTAATTTTCAGTTCATTTCTATCATAAAAAATAAAAAACCTCCCTTATGTAAACAAAGAGAGGTTTTCATCTTGTAGCTTTATCCCCCTCTTATCTTTCAAAGCATGAATGCTTTGCTGGAATTAGCACCTTTTCTTTAAAAGAATGGTTGCTGAGGTTTCAACGGGCCAGTCCCTCCACCTCTCTATATAAGAGTTTTTTATGCACTTTTTTGAATTAACAAAATATTAGCATGATAATTCTTGGTTGTCAATTATTGTTTTAAAGACTATAAAGGTTTCTTTTTATCATTTTGGATACGTAAAATTTTCAAATTGTTCGCTATTACAATCCTTTTCCTATTTTTACATGCAATTTCTCTTTTACTCCTTCTTGATTACGAACATTTGTTCTGATATGATAAAACCATTAAGGAGAGGATCTAGATGTTACGCGATCGAGGCACGATAAAGTGGACGGCGATGATGCTGCCAGAGCATGTTCAAAGCATAAAAGAGATTTTAGCGGAAGCAAAAAAAATTAAAATGCCTATTTTAGAGGAAGATAAAATAAGAGAAATGGAACTGCTTTTACTCGAAGGAATCGAATATAATCTTTTGCTTCACTTCGATATTTTTAAAAACGGAGCGATCTTGAGCATATCCGGAAAAACGACTTATATTGACCATCTAAACCAAGAGCTTCGCATTCAAGATATAAATAATCAGACGCACTCTATTCCTTTTCACAGCTTAGTAAACATACAAAACGATTATTAAAAAAGGAGCATTACCTTGTTTGATTATACGCAATTTCCAAATAGAGCGATTCTTTGTGTAGATATGAAAAGCTTTTATGCGAGCATTATTGCGGTCACAGAAGGATTAGACCCCCTCACCTGCCATCTTGCTGTTGTCGGCAATACCGACCAAAAGGGCAGTGTCGTCTTAGCGGCATCTCCTGCCATGAAGAAAGACTTTCGAATAAAAACAGGCTCTAGACTTTTTGAAATACCAGATGATCCAAGAATTATGGTGCGAAATCCCCAAATGGGACTATTCATTCGCGTGTCTACCGAAATAACGAAATTATTTTTCCGATATGTGCCCTCCTCTGCTGTCCATACCTATTCTGTCGATGAAAGCTTTCTCGATGTAAGCGGAATGGAAAAAAGCTTTGGTACACCAATAGAAATCGCGCAAAAAATTAAAGGCGATATCATGCGTGAGTTTGGTTTGCCTTCAACCATTGGCATCGGCCCCAATATGCTCATGGCAAAGCTTTGCCTTGATTTAGATGCAAAAAAGGCAAATGGCGGTGTAAGCAGATGGACTTATGAAGACATTCCCAATAAACTATGGCCTATTTCCCCTTTGCGCGAAATGTGGGGAATCGGGAAACGAACGGAAAAAACGCTAAACAATATGGGAATATTCTCTGTTGGCCAATTAGCACGCTATGATTTAACATTACTCGAGAAAAAATTTGGGATTATGGGGAATCAACTTTACCATCATGCCTGGGGAATTGATTTATCGCAAATTGGCGCACCCATTATGCAAGGACAAATCAGCTACGGGAAAAGCCAGATTTTGCTGCGAGATTATAAAGACATCCACGAAATTAAATCCGTTCTCCTTGAAATGTGTGAGGACGTTGCTAAAAGAGCACGAAGCAATCACCATGCAGGGCGCACAATCAGCTTAGGTATTTCTTATAGCAAGGATGAATTTGGCGGCGGTTTTCAACGATCGCGCACAATCGAAAATCCAACGAATGTAACCATGATTATTTATCACGTCTGCCTGGCATTGTTTCATGAAAATTACCGCGGGCAAACGGTTAGACAAATTTCTGTTTCTATTACAAAATTAGAGAATGATTATGAAATGCAATTAGATTTATTTGATACAGGCGGCTGGAAAAAAAGAAAGCTTGGGTATGTGGTTGACAATATCCGCAATCGCTATGGATCAACCGCCCTCTTACGTGCTGTTTCCTATACTTCTGGCGGCACTGCCTTGCAACGCGCTCAACTACTTGGCGGACATAAAAAATAGGAGGTGTATCGATGTTAAAACGAATTCGATTAAAAGAGGAAAACGTCCCTTCCAAACATACTTATCCTTTTACAATCCCCGCACTTCGCCATTTTAGCTCTCTTGATTTTAAAAATAAGGTGACATTTTTCGTTGGAGAGAATGGCTCTGGAAAGTCTACTTTGCTTGAAGCAATTGCCTATCAATGTCAATTTAACACGGCAGGCGGTGGCAGGAATAATGCCTATGACGTTCATTCCTCCCAGTCTGACTTGGGAGAATATCTGCAGTTATCATGGTCTCCTACAAAGCTTACAAACGGTTTTTTTCTGCGGGCGGAATCTTTTTATGAATTTGCCACACATATTGATCAACTGGACAGTGATAAAAAGTATGCGAGCTATGGCGGAAAATCGTTATTACAGCAATCCCATGGTGAATCCTTCCTCTCTCTCTTTCTCCATCACTTCAGAGGAGAAGCGATTTATTTATTAGATGAGCCGGAAGCAGCGCTATCCCCACAACGGCAATTAAGCTTTCTTCGCATCCTCCACGATTTAGCCGAAACCGAAGAATGCCAATTTATTATTGCGACCCATTCTCCGATTTTATTAGGCTATCCAAATGCGACAATTCTTAGCTTTGATGGAGACGAAATAGAGGAAATGGAGTACGAAGATACAGAGCACTATCAAATTACCAAATACTTTTTGAAACATCGTGAGAAAATGTTAAAAGATATATTCGCGGAAGAAACAGAAGAAAAAATGTAAAAATCTGGATACGGGATAATCTAATCAAATAAGTAAATAGTATAATTATCTGATTACTTTGGAGGTTATTATGATTGGATTATTATTCTCTGTCTTTTTATTTAATTTTATTGCCTATATAACGAATAAAAAATTAACAATGAATCAAATTTTACATATATGGCTATTCACGCTCACCTTTCAGCAGCTTTTTGATTTATATGTAGATGTAGGATACCATGCTTACTGGTACTTCAGTAAATCAGAGGTCGATTGGGAATCCATCATTCACATTTTGTTTTTAGTACCGCCTGTAAATATTATTTTCCTAAATCTTTATCCGATGAAGACAAAGATTCTAAACAAAATTTTGTTTATTTCCCTATGGAATTTTATCATTATAGGATATGAATGGCTCACTTTACTCCCCTCGCCATGGGGATATTTTCATTATGGCTGGTGGAAACTCTCCTACTCCTTTTGCATTAACCCAATTTTATTATTTTTTTTAATTAAATATTATAAGCTAGTAACGAAACTGGAGAAGAAATCCCTTTCTGTGAAAGAATAAGAATCCTTTAAACTTATAGCGAGTGATCCTCAGCCGTGGCTATAAGTAATAAACCATCACATGACAGACATAGCCCTTATACCTATTGACAACGATTCCTAGAATAATAAACAGGACTATAAACTCATATTTTTTTACGAAAACAACAAAAAACATGACTTTATACCTTGAATTAACCGAATAACATGGTAAAATTAAATCTGGGCAAATTTTACGAAAGTAAAAGACGCAAAGCCACGGGCCTAAAGCAATTGCTATGGTAGCCGGGTTGCCAAGATTATACATATATCTTGTTAAAAAATCTTCCTGTCTAATTTGCCTTATAAAATTAGAAAAGAGGAAATGTCATGTTTTATCCAACCGTAGTAACTGAAAAACCGTGTGTTAGACATGTTGTAAAGGACAAGAATTACTGTATGTGTGGATCGAAATACAAATCGTATTCTACCTTTAAAAAATCAGATTTTAAACGAATTGAATTTAAGCAGCTACCTGATATCACCTGTCCTTACTGCCAGTCCATCATTAATTAATGATGGATTTTTATTTTGCGGCGCGCTCTGTTCCCTTTTTTTCTTTTTCGTCCGCTCTACGGTAACAGAGCGGCTTTCTCTGTTCCCTTTTTGCTTTTTTTCTCCACTTCACGGGCACAGAGCGGCTTCCTCTATTCCCTTTTTGCCTTTTTTCTCCGCTCCACGGGCACAGAGCGGCCTTCTCTGTTC
>NZ_DALZDK010000066.1:0-12122 GCF_031978665.1 Niallia sp.
GCATAGGGAAAAAGGAGAAAAAGGTAACAGAGAGCCGTTCTCTAAGCCCAAGGCGAACGGGTACGAAAAACACTACAAAATCTCTAGTTTCTTAATGGTATTCAAGATTTAGACTCAAATCGGCGTTGTAATTGCATAAAAAAGGACCTAAATTAGAAGAAAAAGCCGAATGAGACATAAAGGGATTATGTCTCTTTTGGAGATAACGCTCCGCTCTTACAGGCGCACGGGATTGAGCAGTTTTTAGGTGCAATTAATTCAGCGGGTGAATTTTGAATGGACTAAAATAAGTGAATTGGAGAGGTTATGTCTTATTTGATTTGTCAGTAGAAGTGAGGGGGATTATAGTGGAATATGTAGAACCTATTCGCGACCGGAAAAAGATTGATGGAATGAAAAAACTACTGAGCGGTTCTCCCAGAGACCATTTGTTGTTCTTGATCGGAATTAACACTGCGTTTCGTGTTTCTGATTTACTTTCATTAAGATATAGCGATGTTATGGACAACAGGGGAAGGCTATATGAACATTTTACCTTAAAGGAAACGAAAACGGGAAAAAATAATAAAGTTGCAATGACAAAGGGTGTTCAAAAAGCATTAAGGAATTATATAGACAACAACTTTGATGGCAATATAAAAGAATTTATATTTAAGAGCCGCAAACGAGATTCTAATGGAAACTCACAGCCGATAAACAGAAAAAGTGCATGGAGGATAATTCAACAGTCTGCCGAAGAGTTGGGTCTGAAAAATATTGGATCGCACAGTTTAAGGAAAACTTTTGCCTACCATCAGTATAAAATGGGAACAGATATTGTGTTATTGCAGGATATGCTAAATCATTCCGCACCAAGCATTACACTCAGATACATAGGAATTACACAGGATGAGAAAGACCGGGCAGTCAAAGCACTTGATTTATAGACAACAATTATGGATAGCTAAAGTTTGGGAAATTTTTTTTCGATACAAAAAGGCAGTGGCTATTGTGCCACTGCCCTAAATGCATTTAAAAATTAAAAAGGGTCATCCGGTGAAATGATATTTTCAAATTCATTTATTAATGAAATTGTAGACTCTCTCATTCTCTTAGAATTATTACTTTCACTGTTTTTAAATTGTTTTAGAAGGTTCTTTAGCATACTAATATTGCTTTGTGAGATTTGTTCCTTCCGTTCGTTTTTTGCATAAAATAAAAAGCTAGATAAATTCAAAAGAGAAGCAACTTCCTCTTTAATTTCCGATGCCACTTCAGAGTTAATTTGATAGCTATCAAGAAATTTAGAAAAGTTTTTATTGGTGATGATGATTTTGTTAAATAGTGGCAAGTGTTGTTCTACAAATTCTATATAGTTAATGTCTTCTTTGCTTACTTCATAATAGCTTTTTAGATTTCCTCTTATTATTTCAATGCAATTGTTATAGTTTTTGGGAATATGTGTCATGGAATAAAGGATATCGTCTTGAGTTTGATCGTGATCCCGATATATATTTACACTAAAAAATGAAAGAGAATATCCTTTCGTATAACCTTCAAGTATCCAATCATGAAAACGAATTAAATGTTCGGTCCAAGCTTCAAAGGAATTGTCCTCTTCATTATAAATGCCATAATCATAAGGAGCATCAGTGGGCTTATCGTACCAAGTTATATCTAATTCACTCCATTCATTTTCTGCTTTCCTGTCGTAACTTTTAAATACTATTCTAAATGATAACATTTGTTTGCCTCCTAAATGATTTTAGATAGTATACTAGGAGGAAATGGCGGTTTTAATACTTTTACAAAAAAAATTTCGTTTTGTTTATTACTAAATTGAGGAAGAATGAAATTAAATAGCCGGCAATCGTTCGCAAGTTACTAATTAAAACAAAAAATTTGAAAAAGAGGAACATAATGCAAAAGATAATACATACCGTAATGAGCCTGCTGGTAGTGGCAGCTTCATTCTTGAAAATAAAAATAACGGAAATAAATCTTTCGTCTGCCGTCCAATACATTATGATAATAGTAGTTACTCTGGTGATTGTGAATTTTTTGACATGGCTGATTCACTTTGCAGTTGAAAAAGGGCTAACATGGTTTGAAAAGAGAAAGCAAAAAAACTATTCAATGCTGACCTGGCTGGGGGACACCAATGTGTACCTTGATTTATACAATGACTTGCAGAACGAAAAAACATTTGACCGGGCTAAATTCCATGACAACTTTGAATTTATTAAGCAGAAAATAAGGCAGCATTATGATACCGTGAAAGAGTTGAGGGGACTTAAAGATTATCTGGAAATGCAGACTACCAGTCAGAAATACACTGCCATTTTTAGCACGACACAGACTATACTTCTTGGTATTATAGTCCCGACAGTGCTGACGATTTTTAATTTTAAAAACTTCACACCCTCATCTGTATCATTAAATGCCATTCTATTTTTGGTCTTTTGGCTGATCCTTTTAAATGGAATAGAATTTATGTCAAATCAAATTGATAAAATGAAAGTACTGCTTCGTCTTGTTAAAGAATGTATTGACGAAGATATAAATGGCCCTCAATTATAAATAATAGAGTCAAAGGGGACTGAAGATATATATAAGCGAGATAAAAGAAATCAAGAATTATAGAAACCTCGAAGGTACCAAATTGTCGGGGAAAATAACACAATAGGCAAACCAAACAAACGAAGATTTATCGCAAAGAGAGTGGATGGGAATTACGGATATTGAATGTTTAAGAGTGAAGTTTGCCTTTATCATCGAGATGGAGGCTTTTCTTTTTTCTTCATTCAGACACGAACTGATTGCATATGCATTAAAGACATAATACGCTAGAGGGAATAAGAGGAAGAAGAGAAGATACGAAGGAGGATAACCATGAATTGGTCAGAAGTACGACGGATTTTCCCCAACCAAATTGTTTTGATTGAAGCTCTAGAAAAAGAAGTAATAGGTACAAGTCGAAAAATATTGAATATGTCCGTTATATCCACTTACGATGATTCTTCTTTAGCGTGGAAAGCGTACAAGTCGCTCCATAATCAATATCCTCATCGAGAATTTCACATCTTCCATACGGATAGAGAGAATATAGATGTTATTGATGAAAATGAAGTAAGAAGAAGGAAAAGGGATCATTTACTCAAGACTGAAACTGACCCAGAGATTACAAGTAAGAGTGTGTCCTCTCTGGAGCAAGATATGGCAGTGAAGGAAATATCAAAGCAATTAGAGCTTTCAGTCGAAGATATAACTCTAATATCAACTCAACTTGAATTGTATAAGAACGATGAGGAATCATTCAAAAAATATCTCGCAGACCAAATCGAGGAATATGGTACTCCTGTCCTTTATTCTGATGATAATGAAACAAGAAAAACAATTAGAGAAGTGTTGAAGGAAGATCCCATTGCAGCATCGGTGTGGAGACATTACATAGAAAAGAAAGTGAGGGAGGAGTTAGAAAATGAGAATCCTGTCCATTTATCCAACGAAGACCTTTAAATTGATTCTAGAATTCGATAATGGTGCGTACCGTCTTTTTGACATACGAAATATCCCTTCCCAGCCCAAGAGCCTAATTGCAGACATCCAGAGTGACCGCCATTTATTTTTGAGTGCTGCTCTAGATTCCGTTGCTGCTACAGTTCGATGGGCGAATAATGTGGATTTCGATTTCCAGAAGCTTTATGAAGAAAGTGTAGATTTAGAAGACCTTACCAACATAAGGGATTACACGAAAACAATATTAGACACTCCGGTTACTGAAGCTGTCATCCAATTAAAAGAATCGGTTAGGGCCAATATAGACTTAATCGACAATTATAAATATTTTTTAAAGCATGATACGGGAGACGAAGAAGAAAAAGAGGATGTAAAAAAGTCGATAAGCAAGCTAAAAAATGAAATGCCTTCCTACCAACGGGCAATTGAAATTTTGGAAGCGCATCAGAAGGAAAATGGGGATAAAAAGGAAATGAAGGAGAGGTTGTTGGACATATACAGAAAGGGAACAACTGAAGAATTCTATGGAATGCTGCCGTTCCCTCAGAATTTCTATTGGAGATTTATTTCAGTAATCGGGGCGTTTGAGCTGGGAAGAGTAAGCAATGAATTGTTAAAGCGAGGATATTCTAAAGATGTTTTAGCACTTCTTTTTCCTGCTGAAGATATCGAACTTATGATTCAGCACTTCGAGAGGTATGGAAGCATCGAAATCGAGCAGGTTTTTGAAGCTTTAGCAGAAATATATAAAGAAAAAGAGAGAATTGGCATCCTTGAGAGAGCAGCTAAAAAAGAACCGGTGTTATTAGATGTTATGAGCGAGTTCATAAAATTTAATTTCCCTAATTCAAATGAAATCGAGAGTGAGGACAATTATGAGTGAACTTACATACAAAAAAAGATTATCTTTACTGGAACAATCCATTTATTTAGATTCAAAATACTTCCATGCTATGTCAGTGGAAAAAGCACAAGACTATTTAAATTGTATTCACACTCTTCTTACGTCGAATGACCATATCATCTTAGAAGCAAGCCTATCGAATATGCAACTAATTACTAAAAATGTAGAGATCGATGAAGAAGAGAAAGGATATAAACTCCAAGTTGCCAAAAAGATGATTGGTAAGAAGCTATCGGATTCCGATATTCATGAGATTTTAGGAATGTCTTACTTTGAAATTGGAGAGTTAAAAAAGAAAACAGGCTGCGTTGATTAAATTGCGTAAATGAGGGATTGAGGTGCTATTTTGAAAGGAGAGCAGGACGAAAATTGTTTTCCTTGTCTTCATATCAAAAAGGTATAAGACCCATCATCCCATGTTAAATTTAATGTGACTGATATAATTGGGGTTCAGTTTTTACAGATCTAATCTAATGCACCATTTTATACGCCTCCTAAACAATTTTAGATAATATACTAGGAGGGAATTTAGATTTTTTTTCAAAAAAATTTTATAAAGTATTTCTTTCAATAACAGTATTTTTTAAAAAAAATTGATTACAACCACAAGAAAGAATGTACCAATAGAAAAATGTCAACAATTATCAAATAAAAAAGCCTAAATCCTTCGTATTTTTACAGATGATTTAGGCTTTTGGTCTCCGCAATCACGCCGATTGTGGAATATTAATTTTCTATTGGATAGTATTTTGTACTCGGTACTGCGCTACTAAAAGTAAGAATTCTATTTTAGCACCCTCAACGCGTTTATTAAGAATCCAATGTTTTAAGAAATTTTAAGCATTTAGTTGTCCACTCGTGCGCACCTCTCAAGCGAACATTCTTCAGCTTGGCTTTTGCATAATAACTCCAAATGGAGTGTTCAGTCACATCTAGATTTACTAATTCAGAAATTTTATAACGCTTAGACACTTCTAGCACAGCGTCATGGTATGTCCCTATTTCTCCAAAAGACTCACTGTAACCTTGTATATCTTTAACAGCTCTGCTAATTAGATCACCTTTGTCTTCAAAAAATAAGCTACGACCATTATCATATAAAGGATAAAATGTTACACGTTCACCAGTTACTAACAAAGCTACATTACTCATATGCCGATCCGTCTGACGAGATACAAAATCCAACAATACCATCTGTGAAATCTCTTTAGCAAATTCAGGTAACTTATTGATTAATGTAGTGTAAATCTCACCTGCCTGTTCACCTTCCTTAAACAACCTTCGTAAGTGAACTATATATTGTGAAGAAAAGTTGTACTCAAACTGAGAGAAACATTCGTCGCCTTTCGGAGTTTCTACTAGCCAAGCTGGACAACAAGGTACACCTAAAGCACGAGCCAAAAAATATACTGCAACCTCACACTCAACATCACTGCTAGATGGATTTAATCGCTTCTTGTATATTCCGTAGTGACCTCTGCTTATTCCATACCTTTTTTGGTTTACGCCTTCTGGTGAATGGACCGCATCACCCTCTACATCCCTTGAGTACAGGAATACAGATGACATAACATCTGGAAGATAGTCTGAAAATTTATCACCTTCGTTATCTGCAAGCCACAATAAGTCCTTTGCATTAAATGCTCTAGTAGCTCTAGCTAACTTGAATACATTGTACTCTGTGAGTCCAGCCTTTCTGAGAATCTGTTCAATATCTCTGCGCTGCGAACTAGGGATTCGATCTGATAAAAAATCCTTAAATCTTTCCCGTGTCCAAATTGTATCATCACCGAAAATAAGCTTTAAATGCTTTATGCTTTTATTTGTTATCGACAAAGATAAATCTTTATTGACTATCCCAACTACTTCATCTTGCCACTTTAAGAACCTTGGCAGCTCTGTTTGAGTAGCAGGGGATATACGTCCGAATAAGTCCGTCAAACTCATTTCACCCATAAATCCACCTCCTGTTTGTCATTATTTTTCAGTTTAAACCATCGTTGCTCATGAATGCGCAATAAACTGATGTTGCCTTAATTGAGTGTACATAATCATTATATAGCTAGTTATTCAATAAATATAAAAATTATCCTTCTCTAGAGTCTATGATTACTATATTATTACCCATATCTATAATTATGGAAATTATTGTTGCGTAGTCTTTAGTTAAATACGAAAAAACGATCACTTTCAAAGTGATCGGGTTAAATAGATATTCGTAACTAGTATCATTGTACTGTGCAGTATATGACTCTGATTTATTACCATTTTTTAACAACTCACATTCCCCTGCAAGCTGCCTGTGTATATGACAACAGGCATTCCATTAAATGAGCAATCAGTCACTAACTTTTATTAACCGCACTTTATCTTTTGCCTTTAGTAAAAATGCCTCGTATTGCTCACGATACATATTTTCTCCAGTAGATAACTCTTTTGCAATCTCGGTTAATGTTCCAGGTGAGTACTCTCCATTAATTTCAAAATACACCTCGTAATCAGTTTCGGAGTTATCGAAGTATCTAACTTGACTGCCTACTTTTACTTCATCATAGTAAGATAGTTTTTCATAATGCTCAACATATTCATAACCATATTCACAGGATAAGGTTATCCCATTTGGATAGGCTTATACACCCAAAATGTTAACCCACTATCTTCACGATAAGGCTGTTTACTTACTTTAAGAATGTATTTTTTCATAAAGTCCTTCCTTCCAATTTAAAAGAGAATTTAATTCACATAGATTCTTCCTAACTTACTCATAAGATTTGTCAATGTTGTATCGGTTTTCTGCTATTTTAATACTTCGAATATGTGCATTGTCCAAATAATAGGCTCACCTACATAACCAGTAGAGTATCTTCTTAATTTAATCATTATTGATTTATAGGGACCATAAATTGCTTCGAAGTAACTTTTAAAACGTTCTGGTGTTAGTCCTACAATGTAAGGGATAACTGGATCATTGCAAACGTCCCAATAGAAGTGAACGACAGAATAATCTTCATCTATATCATACAGTTCGCACTGATTGAAATGAGATAAGTTATTTATAATATAGACAAAAAGCTTTTCAAATTCATTAATGAATTCGTGTGTGTACACTCCACCCCCAGCTTTAAAATCTTCTCTTGTAAGTAAGAGAATTTGTTTTAAATCCTCTTGCTCTATTGGCTGCAAATAATCCTCTACTCCAAAAGGATTATCTGTATAAATTATATGATTAGAATCAATTTTTGTCATACAGTCATTACTTTTTTGGTCGCAAAGTTCATCTTGTATTTTATATATTGAATTTTGATTCAAAGCTAAAACCTCCACTAAATTTGTTTTAATAAAGAAGAATTTTTTTCAATTTCAAATATTATACTTTCTAAATTTGAAATTTCTAGTTCTCTTTAAAAAAATAGAGATTAGCTTAATCCAGGTTCTAAAGAGAAAACAGAAGTGAAAGGGACCTTAAAAACAATATTTCCGAATGCATAAAAATTCCGGGATATTTTCATCAGTTAAATCGAACATCCAACAGTACAAGGTTTTTCCACTAATTTTTTTTGGTTCGCTATTTTTAAAGAACGAATAAGCTCCCAAGTCGCGGGCTATGACATTAGTTGAAACGTATGAATTAACTCTGTTTCATAATTAGTATTAAGAAAATTATAAGCTTGATAATGGCATGGTAATATTCTGAGTAAACTGAAAGAAAAGAAACTCAAACAGTATAAATGAACGTCCATTGTATCAGACTTTAAGTTATGGTAAGATAATAAAAAGTAAATAGATTGAGTCAAGTTTTTGTGGGAGTTTTTTTATAGCTCCCTTTTTATAAAGTAAAACTTCTAATTTTGTATCCGTTTTCTAAATGTTTTCTTTCATCAAAATTTCGTTTTTTTCTTTTTTAAAAACCTTTTAATCCCTGTAAGGCAAAGTGAATGGGTTTTCCAATCGCCTGATTTAAGTATGGTATGTTCTGACGCACGGTTTCTGTTACTAATTTTGTGGGTATTTTTCTTTTCGCTCGATGCTCTTTCTTTGATTTTTCCGTGGCTTTTTCCCATTTCCCATATATCGTTTGGATGGATAGGTCATCCTTCAATCCAATCCACAAGCGCGCCATGCTCATGACCCCTTTTTTGCTCCATGCTCTTCCATTCTTTAATCGTTTGGCTAATTGATTCATCATTGCTTCTGCACTTCCCATTGGACGATACGCTGTCGTGTCCACGCCTTTCTCCTGTAACCAACTACGGTAATCTTTTATGGTTTCCTGATGATGCGTTAAAAAGCCGAGGAAATGCTCTAGTTTTTCTTCTTCTTCTGGTGTATCCATTGTTCCTACTGCGCTATTCAACTCTAGAAGTAATGTTTCTACCTGGTAGTTTTTTAACGCTCTTTTCATGTAGCGGTATCGAGGATGGCTCTTCATTAGTTGCTTCATCGAACGAGCGACATGAAAACGGTCCATGGTGAAAAAGGCGCGTTCCCGAAAATACTCTCGACATGCCGTTATCCAGCCTGCTCCATCGCCATTAATAATAAGCAAGGTTTGGGTAGGATCATACGCATAATGATTCTGTAAGAACGTTTCAAAGGCTTCCCAAAAGGGTTCTTTTCCTTCATAGAGAAAATGCCTTTTATTTCGGAGTCTGACTCGCTTTCCGTTTTCTTTCCATCCCTCGTGCACAGCGGCGAATTTCAACTCCCATCCACGCTTTTTCTTTTCTTGGCTCTTCACATATAATCCATCTACTTCGACGAACAATACCTTTTGAAAAGAGCGTTTTTCCTTAGCGGGAAGTACGTTTGTTTGAAGAAGATGTTGCCGTAATGCTTCATGGCTCATCGCCGAATAGCCTAAAAATTGTTCGAACGTTTCCACCGCCTTTCGATAGGAGGAGCCATTCGTCGCTAGTTCTAACCCCCATTCTTCTAGTAGTGGACTAAATCCCTTATTCCCCTGAAACTGTAAATAGTGATCTAATAGACAAATATATTTTTTGGTCACACGATCGAAATAATAATTACGCTTCAGCTCCACAGCTCCAAACGCTGTATCTACTCGTATTTCTCGTTTATCACGTAAAGCAAATCTTCTTTTGTCTCGTTGCTGGGCAATCTCTTGATCCCAATTTTCTAACGTTTGAACAAGGATTTCTTGAAACGTCATTTGGAGTGTTCGAAATAAAGTTTTTTCCAATTCTTTTAATGATGGCATTTTTGTGTTACATTGATTCATGAGAGCCTCTCCTTTTCGTAGTTTTCGCCAAATTCTACTTTACAAAAGGAAGCTCTCTTTTTTAATGCTTCATTTTTTCCAGCTACCGCGCTCTCGCTTGGTGGCCTTTTTGTCTAGTTGGAGGACGCGTCCCCCAACTAGACAAAAAGGATATTTATTCTCCCACAAACATTTTACTCATACTAATTGATATTAATACCTTAGTTCCTTATGATGTCTTGGCATATTTAGAAACTTTGGGTGAATATTCTAATTCTACAAAAGCAGGTATTTTGTTTAATTTAAGAGATTTTTTGTCTTTTCTGGTTTCGCAAGGGTATGTTGAATCTCAATTAAATCAGCTTTTCCCTGTTATTCGCTCAAATAAATTTGAGCGAATTCCTTCCTTTTACTCAACAGAAGAAATACAAAGAATCCTATTAACGGTCGATAGAAATACAAAGATTGGACGTAGGGACTATATTGTTCTTATATTGGCAGTGCAATTAGGAATGCGTGCTGGTGATATAAGACACTTAAAGTTTGAAAATATAAAATGGCACCTAGATACTATAGAATTCATACAAGAAAAAACAAAAAATCCATTACGTCTCCCTCTAATGGAAAACTTAAAATTCGCCTTGATTGATTATATGAAAAATAGTAGACCGTCTTCAGAGGATCCACACATTTTCATTAGACATAGAGCACCCTTCATTGCCTTTGCCTCAGGGCATGTATTTTGGAGTACCATCAATAAGTATATGGATGCCGCTGGCATCTCTATCAATAATAGAAAACACGGTCTTCATTCTATGAGGCACAGTTTGGCGAGCAATTTACTCAAACAAAATACTCCATTTCCTGTTATTACTGGCGTATTAGGGCATGAAAATTCGAATACAACGAAGTTGTATCTCCGTATCGACATAGAACAACTCCGATCAGTTTCATTGGAGGTGCCTTATGAAAGATAGAGAAAAAAATTTCGTTTTTGATGGACCATTTAAAGAGTACTGTCCGATGTATGTTGAGTATAAAAGAAATCTTGGTTACAAATTTGGTGAATCATCATTTTATAGTTTAAGATACATGGATGATTTTTTTAAAAAATATGATATCCCTACACTGATACTTAATAAAGAAATGGTAGAAGACTATGTTAGTAGAAGGGGCACTGAATCGCCCAAAACTCAGCATATGAGAATGAGCCTTATTAGACAATTTTCCATATTTATGAATAGCATTGGCTTTAGTTTTTACGTCCATCCAAAAGAATTAATCCCTATTTCAAATACATTTACTCCCTATATTTTTACTCGTGAAGAAATCACTAGAATATTAGAAGTTGTAGATAATTTGGAATATACACCATGGAGTAAACGTTATCACATGATTTATCCTATGCTTTTTAGGATGTTGTACGGATGTGGACTAAGGATTAATGAAGCACTGTCGTTGAAAAAGATAGATGTTGATTTAGATAACGGGGTTCTGACAGTCACAAAAGCAAAAAATAATACAAGCAGATTAGTCCCTATGTCGAGTTCATTAACCTATTATTGTCGAGAGTATGCTTCGAAAATGGGGTTTGATATGTTTGGCGAAGGATATTTTTATCCCTCACGGGATAATGGGAAATATAACAATACCCCTGTATATGTAAAATTCAAAAATTTCATGAAGTCAGCAGGAATATTTACAGATAGTGAAGTTGGACCTAGAGTACATGATATACGACATACTTTTGCAGTACATTCACTAGAAAAGATGGTTAAAGATGGACAGGACATCTATTGTGCATTACCAATCTTATGTGCTTACTTAGGACATAGGGATATTGAAAGCACAGAAAAATACTTAAGACTTACCGAAGAAGCCTATGGACTAATCATTGATTCTATTGCACCTCTTTACGATGGGGTTTTCCCGGAGGTGGAAACAGATGCATAGTACTGATTTTGGGAAGTACCTATCTTCCTACTTTCTAAAATATATACCTAATAAAACAGGATATAGTGATAACACTATCAAGTCATATAGGGATACCTTTACAATTTTTCTTAGATATTGTAATGATGTGCTTTGTATTAAACCTGAAAAATTATGTTTTTCAAAAATGAACAGGAAGTTGATTGAAGACTTTTTAGTTTGGTTGGAAAGCGCAAAAAACTATTCTATTTCAACTAGGAATCAAAGGTTGGCTGCTTTGCATGCTTTCTTTCGATATATACAGATTGAGGCACCCGAGTATATGGAACTGTGCAATTCTGTTATTTCTATAAGTTCGAAAAAAACGCCTGTTGTTGAAATGAACTACTTATCTATAGATGCGATTAAAGAGCTATTGTCTATACCTGATGTTTCTAAGAAGGAATGCCGAAGGGATTTAGCTATTCTTTCATTATTATATGATACTGGTGCAAGAGTCCAAGAAATAGCTGATGTAAAAGTAAGTGATTTAAGAATAAAAGTACCAACAACAATAAGATTAACTGGAAA
>NZ_DALZDK010000067.1:0-10031 GCF_031978665.1 Niallia sp.
ATAGAAAAGCTAGTGCGACCAATCAACACTGTTCGCAGCAGCTTGAAAATTGAAAAAGAATACTTGTAAGAGGAATGAAAGGGACGGTTCGTTTGTGGTCATTGACCTCAAACGAACCGTCCCTTTCTGTGCCTTCAGAACATTCCATTCTTATTTGGTGAATTTTCTGGTACAGGCTGACCGATGTCCCACAATTCAACGATCTGTTCATTTTGGAAGCGGAAGATATGCATTACTGCCCCTCCTAGATCATCTGGGTGCTGCTGGATATGGGAATAAATTGCTACTTTATCATTCTCTTGAATAGCTAGTTTGACTTCTAAATTCTTATTAGGACTTTGTACTGCATTTTCTTCCATTGCGATCATTAAGGAATCCGCATCTCCACTAAAGAAGGGATTATGGTGGCGAAAGTCGGGACCTATGTAGTTTTGAAAGGCTTCGCGAATTTTTGCCGACGCTACAAGCTTTAGAAATGAAATTGCTTTTTCCTTTTGGGATTGAGCTGTTTTATACTGCTGATCCATTCAATAACATCCTTTCATTCTAAGAATGACTAGAAGTTTAAGGCATGAATTACCACTATGTCAATTCAAAAGGGAATTCATCTTTCTACCTTAAAAATATGGAACATTTCTAGGCTGATAAGAAATAGTGTCAGCTGAATATAATTCAATGAGTAAATGATTTCCTAGCATTTTTGCTTGTATGAGGACTGGTCTTTCATAGTTATTTTCGAAAACAAAATCAGGTCCATCCCAACTGACGGTAGCATCTCGTTTAGGAGGGACATATGGAATCTTTCGACTGTGTGAATACCGTTGAATAATCTTTAATCCAGCGTTGTCTACTGCGTTAAATAGGGTAGAGGATACTTGACAAATTCCACCACCAATATCTTCTGAAAATTTTCCGTGAATGATGACAGGAGCTTGTAAATATCCCTTTTCTACCGTTCTCTTTCCTACAAATTGATTAAACGAAAATTGTTCCTTTGGAAAAATAACGCTATTATTAATTGCCTCTGTAGCTAGCGAAATATTCATGGTTCGTTCTTTGTTATTACTGTTAAAGGATGTGATATATCTGCCGATTTTTTTTCTGCGAATACTATCTAATAGTTCACTATCAACTTTAGGATAAATTACTTGTAAGGGGATTTCCTCCTTACTGGTAGTATCATTGAAATAATGAGCATACATTTGACTGATAAATTTAAGACGATGTAAACGATATCCAACTTGCTCAGGAACGATACTCCCATATTTATTAATCATAGCATCCTTTGGTTCGATATAAACTTCATTATCTAATGCATCCATTACTTTATTAAATTCTTCTGTATCTATGACAGGTAAACTAGGTGATTTCCACAAAAAGTCTTGTTCGTCCACATTTTGGTTTGTTGGTTCACTTTTGAACATATTAAAAAAATTACTTGGAGTAATCACTGCTTGAAACAATAAAATGAGCCCGAGTAATAAATGGGAATTCATCTGAAAAAACCTCCGTAATAATCTCCGTTATCCTTAATATGTGTTTGTTCTCAAATTTAATGTATTTATTTGTAAAAAGGTTGTCCCTTTTTTGTCATGTATAAATAGAGATAATATTTACAATAATGGAGAAGGAATTCCACGTTTTTAATAGAAGTATGTCAGAGGATTTTAAAAATAAATAATTAGGAGGTTGGCATGGGAAGACCAATTCATTTCGAAATTCATGTGGATGACATGGAACGTGCTAAAAAGTTTTATGGAGAGGCTTTTGATTGGAAATTTGAAGATTGGAGCGACTATGCTGGGATGCCTTATTTTGGGGCTGTGACTGGCGATGAAAATGAGATGGGAATTAATGGAGCTTTAATCAAACGTCCAGTTCCTCTCCTAGAAAACACCCAAGCTGTGAATGGGTATGCTTGTACAATGGGGGTGGAAGACTATGATTCTGTTGAAGCGAAAATTCTTCAAAATGGAGGAACAGTCGCCCTGCCCAAGCATGCACTTCCTGGAATGGCATGGCAAGGTTACTACAAAGATACGGAAGGAAATATATTTGGTATTCATCAACCAGATGAAAACGCAAAATAATGGGCAGAAAGGAACGGTTCTTATGACTTCACTAGAACCATTCCTCTGTTTCTTTTTATTGTTCTTTCTTCAAAATGGCATAGGCTCCGCTAAACATGGCCATGAGTAGACCTGATATTGGGAAGATGATCCAGTTTATATGCCAGTTTCCATATACAAATCCAGTGAATAAGAAAATGGCAGTGGCAAGTGGCCAGATGATTGCTGCGAAGGCGCCAATTACTTTATCCTCGTGTTTCTTTTCTATAGAATACGATTCTTCCTTTAACAATTTTGTGTAAGCACCCATTTTCCCGCCACTCACAATAAATACATAAGTAGCTATGGCAATAAACAGTAAGAGAACACAAACACCATAGGTAACTGCCTGTTCATTGATTGCAATCGTTACTAATAAAGAAATTGGTGATAAAATGCATAGGGAAACACCAATAATAATGGAACGAAAAAAGATTGGCTGATAAGCTTCTTTTGCCATCTCGATTTTTTTGAGCAAATACGTTGGAATCGTAAAGTTTCCCTTTTTTTCGATGAATTTATATTTCTCTAATAGTTGCCCACTATAGATGAATAAACTAACGGCAATGGCAACAAATAGTAGTAATTGAGCTACACCGATTAATGTAGCTGTATTTTCTGTTATTCCGTTTAGAAAACCATTATCATATAACTCTATGAAGAGAACTAAGAAGGAAGATCCAAGTATGCAAAGCATCACGCCAATCCCAATCCAATTCATTGCTTTTGAGGTTTGTTGAAAAAAACGATTTACTTCTTCTTCTGAGAGTTGACGTTCTGGTGATTTTTCTTCATTTAATGGAATGTCCAACTCACTTAAAAGTTCATCAATATTACCAAATTCAGATATCACAATACCAATTGCTTCATTTTCGGTTTTTCCTGCTGCCTTTAATTCGTAATATTTATCCTCCATACTTGAAAGCATTTCCTGTTTCAGCTTTTCCATTTCGGATGTTTTCGGCAAGTTGGCAAAGACATTGTCCAAATAATTGATTATGCTATTCATTATACGCCTCCTTAATAAATCGGTTAATAACTTCCTGTGTAACTGCCCATTCTTGGCATTTTTCCTGATAATACTTTCTTCCTTCTGCAGTAATGGTGTAGTAAGTCCTTCTTTTTCCATATTCGCCTTCTTTGTAATAGGAGTTAATATAGTTATTCTTAATTAATCGGCTAAAGGCTGAGTAAAGGGTCGTTTCTTTAATAATGTATTTTTCATTTGTTAGTGTTCTTATATCTTTGGAGATTTCATAACCATAAGAATCCTTTTCCAATAATAAAAAAAGAATGATGGTGTCATTATATCCTCGTATGACATCACTGCTTATCAAAAAATCACTCCTTTCTAATACTGCACTTATCGTACTATGTCTGTCGTAGTAATTATACTTTACCATATATACTACGACAGGTGAAGTAAAATGTTAAAAAATTTTTAGCTAATTCTAGGACTAGCCATTGTACATTTTTCTTCAAAAAGGCTGTTTTCTTTAAAAAATCTTGTTAGGAAAATAAATTATTTGGTAATTACAAAAAACAAAAAAGCATCTTCATTAACTGAAGATGCCCACAATGGCACTTACTGTTGTAATCAACGCCAAAGCTCCTATTACCCAAGTCAAATTTTTCAGTGTGTCGTTTGATTCTCTTGCGGAGACAATATGGTAGATTTCATTAAACGAAGCAAGCTCCAAAACTTCTAATCCTTCTTTTTCAATAATTTCTTCTAGATCTTTTAATTTCACATTTTTAAGTTCTTTTTCCTTTAGAAACCTCTTAAAGTCTACATTTGTATATGGTTTATTCACTTCAGACATCCTTCCTGCTAATCAAAGATAGACACTTAACCACATGATTATCTTACCGAATGTTGTTCCAACACTTAACTTTCATGAATTGGAAAATACAATATAAAACATAACTTTTCTCCAGATAGGAGTCAAGTAAGATGTAGTGGAAAGCCGATGGACGCATCTATAAACCAACATTTTTCCCTTTCCATGGCCTAGATTCTAATTGGAATTGGATAACTATCCTTCTTCAGTGCTTTCGGACGGTTCCTTACTATGTCTTTCCTTTACACATAATTAACAAAACTTCATGTTTATTAATATTGGCTTAAATGTTCCTTAAAAGAAGAACTCTATGATTCTAGTGAGTATGATAATCAGCTTAAGGGAGGAATGGTCTTGTGTCATTAAAAAAGAGGATAGCAAAGAGGGCTTTTGTCATCTTTGTTATGGGGGTATTTTTCTTTTCTACTTATTTTCCAGCATTGCCAGGTCTAACGACTTATGCAGCAGAACCAACTGGAGAGAAGGAAGAGGAGAAAGAGCAAACGGAAGAGGAAGTTACTTTAGAAGTACCTGAAACAACAGCCGAACAAGAAAAAGCAGTAACGAATGAAGAGGAAAAGCAAGAGGGACATACTAGTTTAGAAGGACAGCCATCTGAACCTTCTGAACAAGAAGAGCTACCCACAATTTCTGAACAAAAAGATGAACCAGTAACACCTTCTGAACAAGAAGAAGAACCAGCAACAAAAGAAGAAAATCAGTCTCAAGCAAATGAAAAGACAGATGAAAAAACAGAAACACCTCAAGAAGAGCCAATCGAAACTAAAGAACAGCAAGAGGAAAATCAACAAGAAACTGTTGATTATACAAAGCTACCACCCCTACTTATTACAGAGTTAGCTCCTGATTCGAAAGGAACGGACAACTTTGAATTTATCGAACTATATAATAATACTAATCAATCGATTGATTTAAATAGCTATTATTTTTATTACCATTATATAGGTAGTAGTACGCCAGATAAAATAATGTCTATTCCAGCAGCAACGATCGCACCGCAAGAATCGATTATCCTTTGGTTTAATGCGAATAATCTTTTACTAGAGGATTTCAACAACCACTTCAGCACGTCTTTAACTGAACAACAAGTTATTTCCTTTAAAGGAGATTTTCCTGGTTTTGCAAATGGGGGGAATCGAGGAATAATTATCAAAAATCTCGATGGTCAAGAAGTAGTATCTGCGAAATATTTACCAGGTGAAACAGATAATACAGGCTTAGATGTGCAGTATGCTTTTCCAACGGAAGGTACAGAAATGGAAAAGCAGCAAGTTAAAGCTTCCTCATCACCAGGCATATTAGGAGATGGACAAGTACCAGTTGAGCCGCTGCAGGTAAGTGCGAAAACAGAAGATACAGAAGCTCCTGTTATTACGCACGAAGCTAAAACAACAACAAAAGCAGGAGAGACTATTTCAATCGAAGCTATGATAGCAGATGATCGAAAAAACCCAACTGCTACATTCTATTATCAAGTCGAACCAGACACAGCATTTAAATCGATAGAGATGAAACAAGATTCAGTGAATCCACAAAAATTCACAGCGAGCCTTCCAAAAGAAGAAGTACAAGCTAGAATTGCATACTATTTGGAAGCAACCGATGGTATCCATATAACCAAAACATCAACTTATACAATTGAATTAGAAAAAGAAGAAGAGCCAGAACCAGCACAGGATACATATAGTGATCGTCCACTTTTAATCACAGAACTTTCTCCTAACTCGATTGGAGGAGGAACAGATTATTTTGAGTACTTTGAGCTATATAATAATTCGAATCAAACCTTAAATCTAGCAACCTATTCTTTTTCCTATGTCTATACAGACAATTCAAGAGAGCCAATCTTATTCCAATTGCCAGCTACGGAGATTAAATCGAAAGAAAAATTAGTATTTTGGTTTAATAATGGGGATAAGACATTAGAAGATTTTAATAAGGAATATGGGACAAGCCTTACAAGCAAGGAAGTAGTAATCTTTACTGATAAAGTCTTCCCTGGATTTGCTAATGGTGGAAATCGGGCCCTTGAAATAAAGGACTCCCAAGGAAATGCCATGATTTCAGCTAGTTATTTAGGTTCGGAAAATGACAATGAGGGCAAAGTGATTCATTATCAATTTCCTAAAGAAGGAACAGAGATGGAGAAGTACAAAGTTTTAGCTAATCCAAATCCTGGAATCGTGGAAGCAGATCAAGTTCCCACAAAAGAAGTGGAATTACCTGACGTGCCAAAAGATACGGAGCCGCCGGTTATTTCTCATGAGCCAATTAAAACAGCAAAAGCATTCACAGCAGTTACAGTTGAAGCAATGATAACTGATAACGAGGTAGCGAATCCAATTGTCACCTTATTTTATAAAAAATCGGCAGACGAGAGCTTTAAATCAATAGCGATGAATAAGGATCCACAAGGGAACTATTCAACAACGATTCCAGCAGCTGATATAGATGGGGAAATCACTTATTATCTTGTTGCTAGTGATGGAATCAACGAAAGCCAAACAGAAGAATATACTATTTCAGTGGAAGAAACAGACATTGATTTTTCCCAGCTTCCTAAATTACTCGTTACAGAGGTAGTACCTGATAGTGCAAATGTTGGAACAGCTGATGGATATGAGTATATTGAAATCTACAATAATACCGATAAGGCGATAAACTTTGCGGATTATAAAATGCAATATCGCTATAATGCCGACCCTGCAACCGATGTTGTTTGGCCATCAATTCCAGATGATGTCCTAATCGAACCGCAAAAGACACTAGTATTCTGGATTATTAATGGACAAAATGGCGAAAAAACGGTTGCTGATTTTAATGCCAATTACGGAACAAATCTCATTGAAAATAAGGAGATTGTCCGCATTAAAAGTGATGGAATGGCAAATGGCAGCATGCGTGGATTAGTGATTGCTACGAATACAAAAGAAGAGATAAATGTCGCTTATTATAATGATGAGGCGACACAATTAGATTCGGCAATGAATATGGGGATTCTTTATAAATTCCCTGAGGATGGTTCGACACAGTCGGTAAAAATTAGTTCAAAAACCAAACTAGGAACGCCAGGTTTGGTAGAGCCGACACAAGTACCAAATCAGCCTGTTCATGTAGAAGAGGATCTGTTTGCTCCAACATTAACGAATGCTACGAATGTTCAAGAAATCCATCAAATGGACGATTTAACGATTCGTGCAAAAGCAACGGATGATAAGGGGATTAAATCAGTTGTGCTTTATTATCGTACTAATGATCAAACGGACTATGAAAAGGTATTATTAACGGTAGATCCGAGTGATATAGAGTATTATGCAGCAACTTTGTATGCAGCGAATTTTATTGCAAAAGAAAGCATCGAATATTATTTTGTTGCAACAGATGGACAAAATGAAGTAACTTCTGAAAAATATGTCATCAACATTCATAATGATTTAAACAAAGAACCTATTTATTTAAATGTTCAGGATAATGATATTCTATCTGGAAGTGTCCTTTTAAAAGCTGCATCGAAGTCAGAAGCCGCAAATGATGTAGAACTTTTTATTGATGGAAAAAGAGTAGCGAAGGATACCTATCGTTCCTTGGAATCGCAAGCCTATCTTGCAGTGGATATTAGCGGATTAAATATGTATTTCAAAAATGCGATTGCGATGGGAGAAGACATTATTCACTTATTGGATCAGGATAATAATTCAGATTGGAAAACCTTTACGATTCCAATTGATCCAAAAAAATTGTCCATTGGGGAAAATATCATCACTGTTCGTTCAGGGAATAAGGCATCCCCATTTCAATTAGAAGAAAGTGAAGAAAATAGAGATGATTATAATATAAGAAATGTACGATTAATTTTAGCGGATGGCACAGTTATTAGAGATCCGCAAAAGGCGAATGCTTCTCAAGTATTTGATATGGGGGATGATGGAACCTATCGTCCATTCGAAGACTTTACTTTTACAATAACCGAAGAACAAATGAAAGCGAAAGCGTATGTCTGGGATACAACGACTGTTTCAGATGGAGCGTACAGTATTAAAGCAAAGGATAGAGAAGAGGAAGTAACGGCTTCTGTACAAGTAGATAATACGGCGCCGGTCATTAAGACCAATATGGAATCAGAAAAGGAATATAAAGGGGCCTTTACGATTGAAGCCAGTGCAGTAGATGCGTTAGCAGGAGTCGAGTCATTAGAAGTAACCTTAGATAATGAAAAAATAAGTGTTCCTTTTGATACTGCTTCCTCTGAGCTTGCTCCAGGTGCCCATGAATTAAAGATAGTTGCAGTAGATAAGGCTGGTAATCAAGCGGAGTCTGTTATCCCATTCTCTGTTACAAATGAAAATCCAAATAAGCCAGAATTAATAGCGCCAGCTAATAATGCAGCTACACCAGTAGATGGGGATCCTGCATTAAAGGTAAAGGTAACTGATCCAACCGGGGATTCGATGGATGTTCGTTATTATAAAGGCTACAAATATGAAGCAACAGATGGCAATGTAAAATCATTTGAAAACGCAAGTGATACAGAGCCGCCAGTTGAGCTTGTACCGGCTGGAGAAAAAACATTAACTGCTGAGGATGCTTCAGCGATTTCTACCTTAGATGGAAAGTACTTAACAACTGATTCTAGTACCCAATTTCCTTATCATCGCTTTGAAGTAGAGCTTGATTCTTCCATTGAGGAAGAGGACCGAGTGGAATTAGTGTGGAATGGGAAATCATTAGAAGGAAGAAAGGTTTCCATGTATGCGTGGAGTTTGTTAGAGAATAAA
The DNA here is from genome assembly GCF_031978665.1 of Niallia sp. Lineage (NCBI taxonomy): Bacteria > Bacillati > Bacillota > Bacilli > Caryophanales > Bacillaceae > Niallia > Niallia sp. The sequence continues at coordinate 8,746 of NZ_DALZDK010000067.1, forward strand.
TGGAAGCTACTGACGTATAAAATTGCTGGTGCAGAAGATTTCGCCTTAAAGGCAGAGGTACATGTAAGTGAGTTTGCAGATGAGTCTAATAAAATTAATGTGTTAATTCAAGACGAAATTCCAAGCTCTTCAGATGATTATGATTTACGTTTGTATGGATGTCTGATACTCAATACTATGCAGAAAGCTATCCATATATTTATAAACGCCAAACAGAATGGATTGCTGAAAAACAAGAAGAGTTAAAAATCAAATACGTCTTGCATACAGGTGATGTTGTGGACGAGTTTGATGATCAACAGCAATGGATTTATGCGGATGAATATATGCGTACATTAGAAGACTACAAGATTCCGTACGGGGTACTAGCAGGAAATCATGATGTAGATCAATTATCCAATGACTACTCCGAGTTTTCAAAATGGTTTGGAGAGGCTCGTTATAAAGACCAAGCCCATTATGGAGAATCGTATAAAAATAATCGCGGTCATTATGACTTGATTTCTGCAGGTGGAAATGATTTCATCATGATATATATGGGTTGGGGAGTAAATGATGAGGATATGGAATGGATTAACAATGTGTTAAAACAATATCCTGATCGAAAAGCCATTCTCAATTTCCATGAATATCTATTAGTTTCTGGAAACAGAAGTCCAATCGGAGAAGAAATTTTTCAAAAAGTAGTAGAGAAAAATGAAAATGTATTCCTAGTATTATCAGGTCATTATCATGATTCAGAGACATTAATCAGCGATATTGATGATGATCAAGATGGGATAGCCGATAGAAAAGTCTATCAAATGCTTGGAGACTACCAAGGTGGACCAGAAGGCGGACAGGGCTACATGAAGCTGCTTCATTTTGATCAAAAAAATAATCGTATTCTTGTTAATACGTACTCACCGTATTTAGATGATTATAATTTCTATAATCCAGAAGAATATCCATTGAAGGACGAATTGGTAATTGATCTGGATTTAACCGTTCAAGAAAAACGAGTTGCCACTGATTACTTTGCGGTCAATGTTTATACGAGTGAAGAAATCGGCCAGCAAGAAAACGTAGCAAGCGGTGATATTTCTGAAGTAGTTTGGAAGGAACTTGAAGAAGGACAAGCATACGATTGGTATGTAGTAGCTGCTGACAAGTATACTGGAATATCTATTTCTGATATCTGGTCTTTTACAAAAGGCAAGCCAGCACCAGTAGTACCAACAGAACCAGGTGATGGAGACGGTGGAAGTGAAGAACCAACACCGCCGGATTCAGATGGGAATGATGGA
>NZ_DALZDK010000068.1:0-8904 GCF_031978665.1 Niallia sp.
GAGGTTGTGACAAAACTAAATAGCCAATCTGTAAAGACGAACAATCTCTAATTTAGCTCATAAAAAAAGGCTGCTTTTTCGAAAGTGTGATCGTCCAATGTAATCCCGGTTTCTGAAGTAACGGGAATATTATAGACAGGTGATTCTACCTTATCCTTATCAAATGGGAGTCCAAGTAATTCGCTATACCATTCAACTGCTTGTTCGAGATTGCTTACATGAATAAACACATTATTTACTTTACAAGTAATAGGAGAAGAAATTGAATGCATAAACATTCCACCTTTATTTAGGATTTATAACAAAGTTCTATAAAAAAGCAGAAAATCCTTTAAGGATGGAATGTTTAAGTTGTAATTCATGATAAGTATTAGGCTTCTCCTGATTGCTTAATATTGGCTTTTCTAACTAATACCATCATAAATCTTACGAATAAGAATGTTCCTGCAATCGATAGAAAACTATGGAAAGATGTCCATGTTTTTTTATATCTAATTAAATCGGTATTTTTTTCAATCCAATGTTCAGCAAGTGCAGATGGGACGCTAAAAAATATACACTTAGTCAATATCCCGATCAATCTTGAATTGACAGTCACTTGATTGAAATAAATGCAACAGACAGGGAAAAGAAGATAACTAAATAGAACACTAACATCAAACGTTTTTAATAATTTTATTGGATAGGTTAAGTATCCCTTTTTTACTAAAAGATTATCTAAAATGGAGGCTATATAGCTTTTTAGTAAGAAAATAATCAGCCAATCCTTTAATGGCGGTTTTTTAAGCAAACCCAAAAAAGAACCTATTCCTATTACACATAAAATTCTTAAGATGTTTTTTTCATACTTTCGTTTCTTCATACTGATACTCCTTTGATTTTAGGTTAGTTTAACCTAAGGAGGAATATTTAATGTTGAATTTTTTTGGAATAAATGGAGTTGATTAGCGATATGTACTTCTATTAATGGCTAACTTATTAAGTTAAAAATGGAGATCTCCCTTAAGTATGGAGTACATATATAAATCATCAAATTTCCCGCAAGTATATTCATAATGTCTCAATAAACCTTCACGTAAAAAGCCCTGTTTTTCCACCAATTTTTGTGAAGATATATTTAATGGTTCAATCAATGCTTCGATTCTTTCTAAGCTCAAATGCTCGAAGCCGTAGGTAAGCACAGCTTCTAACGCTTCGCTAGCGATTCCTTGCCCCCAATAATGTCTGCTTAGTTCATATCCTATTTCTGTTTTATAATGCTTCGGCTGCATATTTAGAAAACCACAGCTGCCAATCACGGTATCTTCGTCTTTTAATGTTATGCACCATCGAATCCCAGTGCCTTCTTCCCAAATGGATTTGTACCAATTTATTTCTTCTAAGACTTCTTCTGGTGAGTTATATGGTTCTAGTCCCATATGTTGAACAACTTCTTGATCAGATAAGTAGGTAAACATATCTTTAGCATCTTCAGAAGTTACATTTCTTAAATACAAACGCTTTGTTTCAATAATTGGAAAGGTACGCTTCATTGACAATACTCCTTTATAGTAAATACAATAGATTTAGTACATACTTCAACATGCAAATGGCTAATTCCTTCTATCAATGATTTTTGCGAAAATTTATGATGGTAAGGGGAAGCATTCGTCATAATACATATTAGTAGGAGGAAGGAAAATAATGGATTTTGAAACAGTGATGCAAGAACTAGAGGCACTTGGGAAGGAAAGGACGAAAAAGCTTTATATGGGCAATGGTGCCGAGGAGCCTGTTTTTGGCGTAGCTACTGGTGCGATGAAGCCGATTGCTAGGAAAATTAAGAAAGATCAAGCGTTAGCAGAAGAGCTATACGCAACAGGTAACTATGATGCGATGTATTTTGCTGGTGTCATTTGTGATCCAGATATCATGACGGAGGGAGATTTTGAACGGTGGATAGATGCTGCCTACTTTTTTATGCTGTCTGATTATGTGGTTGCTGTGTCTTTAGCAGAAACAGATTTTGCCCAAGCCGTTGCCGATAAATGGATTGCAAGTGGGGAAGAACTGCGGATGTCAGCAGGGTGGAGCTGCTATTGTTGGCTCTTAGGAAATCGCAAGGACCCGGAATTCAGCGAAAGCAAGCTATCAAGCATGCTCGATCAAGTGAAAAATACGATTCATCAATCTCCGGATACTGTGAAATCTGCTATGAATAACTTTATCTACACCGTTGCGATTTCCTATGTGCCCCTTCATGAAAAAGCAGTAGAGACTGCTAAGGATGTTGGCCTAGTCGAAATCAAGAAAGGCAAGAAAAAAAGCACGATGTCTAATGTGTCGGAAAGAATTCAAAAGGATTTAGACAGAGGTATACTTGGGTTTAAGCGGAAATATGTAAGATGTTAAGTATAATCAAATTTTTTAAATAGTATAGCGAATAAAGGCCAAATTCTCTTTTTTGCAAAAAAAAGGATTTGGCTTTTTATTTTTGTAGTCTATCATTTAAAACCTTTCCTAAACCAGAAAGCAAATGTTTTAACAAGATATAAAATAACGATGTCGATACTGACAGCAAACCACCAATGCCAGTTTATATCGTGAACAAGTTCACTATTTCTCTCCACTAAAAACATATAAAGATGCATACCGTTGCTAAAAAGTAGGTAATGAATGAATACTCTCATCCAATTCTTCTTTTCCGGATAAAAAAGCATGAAAAAAACTGCAAAAGTCGGCAAAACCAAATAATAAAGGGAAAAACTCATTTTGGTTGCATGCTCAAATTCTCGATATGGAAAGCTTACCAACCTTATATTTACTTGGATATATTGAAATATCCATGCTGTTGCATGGGCAAACAAAAAAATAATTTGAAAATACCTTTTTTTCTCTTTGGGAATAAATTTAATGAGTAAAAACAAACAGGTGATCCATGAAAGAAATAAAATAACTAGTTCCTTATTCATTTCGTTTCCGTTCCTTTTAGCCCTTTTTTAAACCAAGTATAATAGGTATGGTTAATGAATAATGTAACCATAACAGATATTAATGTATAAGATCCATGCCAGCTTAGATAGTTCACGAGCTTGGTATGTCGCTCTATTATCACTTCAAGACAGGTGAAGAAACCAGCAAAGAGAAAATAATAAAAAAAGGTCCCTATTTTCTTTAATTTTTTTGGAAAGTATAAACAAAAAATAATCGCCGTAACGGGAAAAAGGAAAAATTCAAAGGTGAAGCTTGATCGATTAAATTCGTTTGCGAATGAGAAAAGCTGAATAGGATAATCAATCATTTTCCATTCCACTGCAAGCAATCCAGCTGGCCAAGTGATAATCTGTAGAGATAAAAATATCACCCAAGCCTCTCTAGCTCTTTTTTTTGGAACAAGAAATAAAATGGCAAGGATGCTTATCGCAATAATTCCGATTAAGATCCATCTTTCCATATTCATATACCTTCACCTGCTCAAATAGATAATTAGTCATAGTATTACCTATAGAACAGAATATATGTAAAAGTAGCGGCGGATAATCTAGTTAACTTTTAAAGTTATATGGAACTTTCTATTTTTTGGACTAAACGATAGTATTTAATCACTATATATAATAATAAAGGATTAAGTAAAGCGGAATACCACCATTTCCACCAGCCATAATTGAAATATCCCCATGGCTCGGGTAAAAGAGTAATGAATTCATAGAATAGGAATGCAATATTCCATAGGAAGATTGCTATTATTTTCTTTAAAATAGATTTCTTGAAAGGAAAAAAATTGAGAAATAATATATTAACGGGAGGCACTAGAAATAGAGCATATAATAAAACATGCCACTCTATATCTATTGTGAAATACCAATATGCATGTAATTTAAAATCAATAATTATATCAAACAATAATTGGAACGCAATCGAAAAAACATAGATATGTAGAATTTGATTTCTGCTTAAATGCTTATTCAATCGGAAGGCGCAGAAGTTAAAAATAAGTATCGAAATTAATAAGCCAATCACATTGATCATTTCTCCTAACTTTTCATAATTTTTCCTTTATTTTACTAGAAAATACCAAAAAATTAAATAGTAATTATTTACATTTACCTTCTTTTTAGGAATGCGAAATAAAGTAACGCTAGCCCTAATAATATAATATGGTCGTTTCTGCTGATATAAACACGTTTGACTACATTGGCAATGGGCTTGTTGATTAAAACAGCCTAAACAAATTTTCAAAAAAATGTTAATTTCCTATATCCAAATATAAAAAAGTGCATAGGATAAAGAGGATGGACAACCAATATTTTTGCCAGCTAGGGACACAAAAGCTCTGCTCATTTCATCCTGAGCAGAGTTTGTTTTTACATATTATAGGAACATTTGCTACTTCCCAATTAATTATTTAAGTCAGCAAGACCAGGAGCATGCTCATTTGGCATATCTGGTAGCTCTGGAACTGGATGGCCTTGAGGCGGTGGGACAACATTTAAGTCCCCATTATTTCTGCTAGGTGTTGTTCCTTGGAAGATTTCACCGATTCTTGTATTATCCAGTCTGAAATTAAATTGCGCGTTATGGAAACCCATTTCTACATATTTTCGACATTCTGGATACTTATTGATGTCATAGTTTGGAACAGGCAGGATTTTACCCCAATCTACTCCTAATGTTTCTAATGCTTTAGCAAAGGCATTTTGATGGGCGTTATCACGGACAATTAAAAAGGCAATTGTTTCTCTTAATGTCTTATTGCTGCTCATCTCGTAAATTCTTGATTTTTGAAGAACGCCAGTTGATTCCAAAACAACATTATTCAAGAGATTGGCAACTAAATTCCCATGGTCATATACCCAAGAGCCATTCCATGGATTACCACCTGCATCAACAGGAAGAGATGATTTAGCACCAACAATATAATGATGCGGATTCGCACCAGCTTTGATTACATCATCTAAAGGAGCACCGTCGCTGGCTAGGTTTCCTGGCATGTTTTCTCCGGAGTCGTTAAGCAGCTGATTGATGGTGGATTGAACGAGCTCCACATGGCTAAGCTCTTCCAAAAAAACACCGCGAATTAGATCTCGATATTGCTTTGCTTTTCCTCGGAAGTTAGCACTTTGGAAAGAGAATTGCATCATTGTTCTCATTTCTCCAAATTGTCCACCTAACGCTTCTTGCAACACTTTAGCTGCATTTGGATCTGGTTTGTCAGGGACAATCATATTGATTAAATCTTCTCTATAAAAATACATGCATCATCGAACTCCTTTTTTATAATCACACATCCTTTTTATCGTTCCAAAAGTGGTCGGAGATATACAGGAAAAATGCATAAATGGTAATTTTTTTGATGGGAAAAGGTATTTGTTTTTGGTAGAGTGAGAAGTAGCTATTAGTTGAGGGGGGAGAAAGAATGAAAAGATTAGTCATTATGACGGTTGGGATGACTCATAGTGGAAAAACGACATTTGCAAAAGCCCTAGAAAGCAGGCTTGGGAATGCGGTTGTCGTTGACCAAGATAACCATGGCGAATTTTTGCATACGCATTATGACAAACTTGTGCCAAAGGATGGGTCCAATCGTATCAAGCATGCACTGACAAAAACGATTGTTGATTATGCTGTCAATCACTCGGATTGTCATTTAATCCTGTGCAATGCCAATCGTAATCAGGCAAGTCGCAAAGAATTGCTTTCCTATTATAAAAAACATGATTTTACTTCTGTTCTTGTCCATTTCGCTCTTCCAATTAGCATACTAAAAGAGCGAATTGCCAAAAATAACCGAGATACACTACGTTTAAGGACTGCTTCTTCCTATGACGAGGTTCTCAATCGTCAGCATCAGCAAACAGGTATGGAGGCACTCGATCCAATAGCAGGAGAAGCAGATTATTTATTCACGGTTAAAGAAGAAGAGGATGTGTCAGCTATTATGGAAACGATTATTAAGCTTAAGGGAGTAAATAATGGGGAGGAATAGCTACATATAGTTTTTTCGATTTCTTTTTCCTGAATTTGTAAAACAGCATGGGGAAAGGAAAGCAATGTTTTCCTACTTGTAGGTTTGCATTGCTTTTTTGCATCGTGAGAGAATTTTTTTGTAGCTTAAAAAAGATTCTTTAACCAGCATTCTCTTTAAATAAATAGTAACATAATAGCTTTTCTGTATTTGCTTTTAAAGCTGCATTAGAATAGCGATGGACTTCATGATCGTTAGCTACATAATAATGATATTCTGTGAAGCTTTTATCTGTATTTCCCTTTACCAGTTTCATTTTATTTTTATACATTTTTTCCTTGAATCCTTTTAAATCGGCTTGGATTTTTTTCATTGTATTTTCAATAAGGTTTATATAGACTTGGTTTAGCTTAAAGGGAGTCGTTTTTGCTTGCTGATAATCTCTTTCTAAAACAGCTAGTAAAAGAGGTAAATAAATGAGATGCTCCAGTATTTTTGTTTCTTCCTTTGATCGTCTATTCATGATGTTTTCCTCTAATTATAGGCGTTCCACATCGATCAGTAGATGAAATGGAATATAGTGAATAGTATTGGTTTCGTCCTCGATGCGAAGCTCTTTTTTTATGTAGTCGATAAAAACAGTTCTTCCAATGAGTGTTTCGGTAAAGCCCTGCTTAAATAAAGAAAATTGCAGGAATAAATGGTATTCCATTCCCTCGTGAATAAGTAAATCGATATCATGTAGCTTTTCTTGATCTAATTCTGGCTTCTTCTCTTTTCTCTCATTTAAAAGCTCTTCCTTCACAGCAGCAACATGTTCTGGCAGCATCATGGCTACCCATTTTTTTGTTCCACGGTCTTTAATCATGAAAAACACAACTCCTTCTCTTATATAATAACAGAACGTTTGTTCTTTTTAAAGGATTTTAGAACATTTGTTCGTTTTTTTAATATATGCTAAATAAAAATATTTATGTGAAGATATGTAACCAATAAGGCGCATATTTTGTATAAAGGGGATGGAAAACTTAATAAAATGAGCAATTAGGGGGGCTGATTACATGTACGAATATCAATTTGTATCTATTCCAGTTGGCGGATTTAGTGGAAAACCAAAAAAAGATTATCAAGCAATTGTTCATGAATATGCAAAAGCGGGATGGAGACTTCACAGTGTATTAACTCCGCCTTTTGGAAATGGGGGAATGGCTATAACAATGGAATTAATTTTTGAAAAAGAACAAAAAGAAGAGGGAGAGAGTTTAATCTCACCCTTGGATTGAAGTTTTTTTGGGAATAATCTATCATTTAATCGGTCTTTCTAGCGTCAAAAGCTCGTCTTCAAGAGAGTTAGTTCTTTCTTCGACTATTTTTCTTGCATCCTTGACTCCAGCGTTATAAAAATGGGGGGCAAGTGATTCTTTCACAAAGTCTAACACTCTTTCGGCAGCGAATTCGGAGATGTCTTCCTCTCTTTCTTCGGAAAAGAAGTATTGAATATCTGCAATCATGACATTTTGCTGTTCTTTTGTCAGTTTATAAAACATCGTATCCCATCCTTTTTTATATTAGAGCTTTTAATCTATGTCTTTTTCAAAGCAGATAGCTTCTGGCATATGCTCATATTTACGGTAATTCGCGATTTTGCTATAGCCATTTTTCTGGTAGAATGCGACTGCATTTTGATTGATTATTCTTGTTTCCAACCAGATTTTTTTATAGCCAGCATTTTTGGCTAATAATTCTAAATGCTGAAGGATTGTTTTCCCAATTTGTTGGCCTGGGTATTTCGCATACGTTTTATTTCGGCAATTTGGGGAGTGAGCGGACGAAAGGCACCGCAACCAATCGGTATCCCTTCATCATAGGCAACAACGAATTTCGCGTTTGGTTTCGTCATCTCTTCTAGCTGAAAAGAATTTTTTCCACTGCTCCCTGTAATGGATTCAAGAGAGGCGGATAATTCCTCCATCAGCATTTTTGCATCTTCTGAAAAAGGGCTGACTTCGTTGATTTTCATCTTATCCCTCCCAAGCAAATCAGCTTTGTTTCTTTTCCCATTCTTCCCGCAAAAGACCATAGATAACATGGTCCACATAATGATCATAAAGCCATTCAGCTTGTCTGATAGTACCTTCTTCAGTAAATTTTAGTTTTTCAGGCAGTGCTCTGCTTTTCTTGTTTTCAGTTGCTGCTGCAATTTCGATTCGATTAAGATTTAATTCAGTGAACCCATATGTAATGAATGCTTCGCATGCTTTACTCATGATTCCGTTTCCTTGGTATTCTTCTCCTAACCAATAGCCGATTTTTCCAATCTTACTTGTTCGATTAATCTCATTGTAGCCGATGGTCCCAGCTATTTTTCCTCTATATAGGATAGCTACAGACTTTGGATAGCCTCCCGTTTCAACGATTCCTTCCAGTCTTTGACGGATATTCTCTTTTGTGTCTTCTACTGTTTGGGTATAATCGAGCCAGCCGAGCCACTCTTTTAAATAGGCTTTACTTTTCATGATTAATTGGAAAAATTCTTCGGCATCGTCTAAACGGAACACTCTTAATGCTAAATCCTCATCGATTGTATACTGAAACATGGTATCCCTCCAGTTAAATTATGTATGTTCTTTCATTGTAAGGGAAGTGGAGTGAAAGTTCATTACTTTTTTCTTCGTGAACACAATAGTTGTAATTCGAGACATCTCCTGTTTTAATAGGAGAAGTAGTGTCAATTTTGATTTGTGATTTTTTAAAATTAGGAGGTATTTATACATAGTGGAGATAGGGATAAGCACATTTGTGGAAACAACGCCAGATCCTCATTCAGGGAAGGTAGTTAGTCATGCAGAACGAATTCGCCAAGTGGTAGAGGAAATTATTTTAGCTGATAAAGTCGGATTAGATGTTTTTGGAGTAGGGGAGCATCATCGAAAAGATTATGCGGCTTCAGCACCGGCAAT
>NZ_DALZDK010000068.1:8914-9925 GCF_031978665.1 Niallia sp.
GATTTTAGCAGCAGCGGCTACACAGACAAGCCGTATTCGCTTAACTAGTGCGGTTAGTGTCTTTCTTCTGATGATCCTGTTCGAGTCTTCCAAGACTTTGCGACATTGGACGGATTATCAAATGGACGTGCTGAAATTATGGCTGGCCGCGGCTCCTTTATCGAATCATTCCCGCTTTTTGGCTATGATTTAAATGATTATAATGAATTATTTGATGAAAAATTAGATTTACTCTTAAAATTGCAAGCATCTGAAAAAGTAACATGGAGTGGGAAGCACCGTCCTAGTATTAATAATCTTGGTGTTTATCCGCGACCAGTGCAGGATCCATTGCCAATTTGGATTGGAAGCGGGGGAAATAGTGAGTCTGTTGTACGTGCAGGAATTCTTGGTTTGCCGCTAGTGCTGGCGATTATTGGCGGGAATCCAACTCAATTCGCTCCACTTGTGGAGCTTTATTATCGTGCGGTAGAGCACGCTGGTCATGATCCGAAAAAGCTGACAGTTGCTTCTCATTCCCATGGATTTGTGGGAGAAACGATAGAAAGTGCTGCAGATGCATTCTTCCCATCTACTCAATATGCAATGAACGTTCTTGGAAAAGAAAGAGGATGGGGATCTTATACGAGAGAAACCTTCGATGCAGCTCGAAGTGAAAACGGAGCGCTTTATGTGGGAGATCCACGTACGGTAGCAGATAAAATCATTCATCTTCGCAAAAATGTAGGCATCACTCGATTTATGCTCCACGTTCCAGTTGGCAGTATGCCACATGATCAGGTGCTGCGAGCAATTGAATTACTTGGAACCGAAGTAGCCCCTATTGTCCGCAAAGAAATTGCTGCATGGGAAAGCGAAAATTAATGATGAAAAGGGAATGCTTGTTAATAAGAGGCATTCTCTTTTTTTGTTATAGGTAGTTACCCTGTTGTAGAGTGGGGAAAAGGGCAAAAAGGGAACAGAGAAGGCCGCTCTGTGCCCGTGGAGCGGAGAAAAAAGGCAAAAAGGGAA
>NZ_DALZDK010000069.1:0-8773 GCF_031978665.1 Niallia sp.
AAGTACCCTACAGGTAGACTTTTTTTTAGTGTCTACTCTATAGGGTACATTTTAAGCCCTCTTTGGCTTTTTTTCTTTTGCCTCAACTCTTCTAAATCCAAAAATGATTGAACAAAATAAATAGATCTTAGCTAGAGAAAGCACCAATTTTCCTTATTATACAAGTTCTTAGGCATTTTGCTCAAAATCATGTAAGCGTTTTTCATGCATTTCGCCAGTATGAAAACGGTATCAAAAATGATAAAGTATAACTATCAAATAGTAGGGGGAAAACAAAATGGCAGAACTAGTGTTAAAGAATATTTATAAAATTTATGACGAAAAAGTAGAAGCGGTTAGAGATTTTAATTTACACATTCAAGATAAAGAATTTATCGTCTTTGTTGGTCCTTCAGGTTGCGGTAAGTCCACAACTCTTCGTATGATTGCAGGTCTTGAAGATATTTCAAAAGGTGATTTCTTTATTGATGATTTACGTGTCAACGATGTAGCTCCAAAAGATCGTGACATCGCGATGGTTTTCCAAAACTATGCATTATATCCACATATGACAGTTTATGATAATATGGCATTTGGTTTAAAACTTCGTAAATTCCCTAAAGCGGAAATTGAAGAAAGAGTAAATAACGCTGCAAGAATTCTAGGCTTAGAAGAATACTTAAAGAGAAAACCAAAAGCATTATCCGGTGGACAACGTCAAAGGGTTGCACTAGGCCGTGCCATTGTCCGTGATGCAAAAGTATTCTTAATGGATGAGCCGTTATCAAACTTAGATGCTAAATTACGTGTTCAAATGCGTGCTGAAATTTCAAAGCTTCACCAAAGACTGCAAACGACTACTATCTATGTAACGCATGACCAAACAGAAGCGATGACAATGGCTTCAAGACTTGTTGTTATGAAGGATGGTATTATCCAACAAGTAGGTGCTCCAAAAGAAGTTTACGAAAAACCTGAAAATGTTTTCGTAGGCGGATTCATTGGTTCACCAGCAATGAACTTCTTTGAAGGAAAAGTAGCCGACAATAAATTAGTAATCGGCGATACTTCTTTCATCATTCCTGAAGGAAAATTAAAAACATTGCGTGAACAAAATTATATTGGAAAAGAAGTTATCTTCGGTGTTCGTCCAGAAGATATCCATGATGAATTAGTATTCATAAGTAGTTCAGAAAATACAAGCTTTGATGCAAAAGTAGAAGTATTTGAATTAACAGGTGCAGAAAGCCTTGTATACTCTACTCTATCTGGTAAAGAATTTGTTGCTCGTTTAGATTCAAGAGCAGATCTTCAAGCTGGCCAATCAGTAAAATTAGCATTTGATATGAATAAAGGTCATTTCTTCGACAAAGAATCAGAACTTCGTATTCGTTAATTAACTAGTTGAATAGTTTGATTTTAAAGCTTACCTTGCGAAAGGTAAGCTTTATTTGTTAATGTTTTTTCCCGTAAAGTTTGTCGCTATTATCCGCAGCCTTTGTTGAAAATTCATTTTACTACTATCTTTATTCCTTTATGAATAAAATTTCTTCTTGTCCACAATGGGGACAATGTACAATATGAGGACATAAATGTGCAGATAAATCTTGATAGCCATCTTCTAGCTTCATTTGATCAATTGGCATATAGGCACTATAATCATCATAATAGTCCATCACTCTTCCCTTATCTTCCACTTGATACCCACAACTGGTACAAGTCCTTTCTAAGCTTTCCATGCCATTACAAATAGGACATATAGATCCCAATTTATATCCACCTCCCTTTATTCACATAAACGGAAAGTAATCTCCAAACTAATGGAAGTTTCACTTTAACTGCTTTTAGTTTCTGTATTGAAATTAGAAACTATCCAGCTGAAATAAAAGGAATTAATTCCCTTCTTTTTTTGTAGAATAAGAACTAGAAATTCAACCATAATAATAGTACAAGCAGCAACCAAAGCAATAACAACATAGCAAATTGTTAACTCTAATTATTGGGTTATACCAAGTGGTAGTAAGAGATTTCTTACAAACTGGTGCAATTCCAGTTAACCCAACCAAAAAAACAACTAGAAGGAGCTGGAACACAATGGCAAACAATTCTTCAAATCAACTATTAGTACCAGGAGTATCTCAAGCTCTAGACCAAATGAAATACGAAATTGCATCTGAATTTGGTGTAAACCTAGGTGCAGAAACTACTTCTCGCGCTAACGGATCTGTTGGTGGAGAAATTACAAAACGCTTAGTACAAATGGCTGAAAAGCAACTAGGTGGATTTCAAGGTTAATCACAATTTTATATAATGGCTAAAAGCCCTCCTATTTAGGAGGGCTTGCTTTTTTTTGAATATAACCACTTTACCCCATTTAAAAACTGATGAATAAAGTATTCTTGTTTATGCTCCGCATTCTTTCCAAGAACAAATTGATAATCTTCCTTTTTCAGCTTTTCTGCAAAAACTTCATTTGCGATTAAAACATTCTTTACCATATCTCTTTGGATATTTTTCTTCCTCTTCCCCTCTTCTTCCCCGATATACAAAAAAACAGTTTTCTCTGTAACAACTTCATTTTCTTGCACAAATGAAAGCATGTCCGGATACCATAAGGATGGAGAAATAAGACCGAATTTAGAAAAATATTCACCAAATTCATACATCGCATAGATAGATATTAATCCTCCTAAGGAGGCTCCCACCATCCCAGTGTTATAGCAATCTGCTTTGGTAAGAAAGTGAGTATCGATATATGGCTTAATCGTTTGAATAATAAAGGTCAAGTAATCTCTTCCTTTTCCATTAAAAGACGGAAAAACAGGACTAAGACTAGGCGAAAACCAAGGCGTATACTCCGCAAGTCGATCAATTGGTTCGATGCCAACTAGAATTACTTCTTCTACTGCATAGGAACAAAATAATTCCTCCAATTGACTTATAACAGAATGAAAAAGATATCCACCATCGTGGACATAGATTACTGGGTACCTGCTTGCTAATTTATGATAAGAGGGAGGCAAATATATACTTAAAGACCGAGTCTGTATATTCGCCTCTATTAGATTTCCCTTCATCTACTTTTCCTACTTCCTATATTAAATAGGATATTTTCGCATACTAGATTTTTTATGAAGTTATATGCTACAACTCATTCAGAATCTCCATTTCAAATAATACTTTGAAAACAACAGCCCAGCGAAAACAGCCTAAAATAACAAAAACTAAACTCTTGTTTTTACTAACAAGTATACAAAATAGGGTGCTCCAATAATACTTAAGATTATTCCAGCTGAGATTTCTGCTGGTGCCACAATTGTTCTGCCGATAAAATCTGCTATCAGCATAAAGAGACTGCCAATCAATCCGCAAACGATAAGAGAGTTCCGATGCTTTCGACCTACAAGAAGCCTTGCTAGATGGGGAGACATTAAGCCAATAAATCCAATGCTTCCCGAAACAGATACACATGCTCCAATGATGCCAACAGCACATAATAATAGCAGCCATTTTTCTTTTTCCACTTTCACTCCAAGACCAATCATTACTGTTTCCTGTAATTGAAATAAATCAAGTGAATATGCTCTTCGAATAATAAGGGGGATAATTAATAAAAACCATGGCAAGATAGAAAGGATAAATTGCCAATTGGCATTATAAATACTTCCGTTTAGCCACACAGCCGCCATTTCAAAATCCTGTGCTTTCATTTTTAAGGACATATACATAGCTAAGGAACCACAGCCAGAATTAATGGCTATTCCCGTTAAAATGAGTTTTTGTGAATCCAGTCTTTCTCTGTCCTTTGCCAAAAAGAAAATAATAAGAGCTGCAATAAACCCACCAAACAATCCGATAAGCGGTATCGTTAAAACAATCCATAGGCTATCCACATTCATATTTAACATGCCCTGAAAGAAAAACATATAGGCAACAATCGCAGCTCCAGCCCCACTGTTGATTCCTAAAATCCCAGGATCAGCGAGACCATTCTTCGTTATGCTCTGTAATATCGAACCTGCTATTCCTAATCCAAATCCAACTAAAATAGCTAAAATAATTCTTGGCAGCCTAAATTGAAATAAAACAAGATCCGTATCGCCAGCTGGATGATACCGAAAAATACTCTTTACTATGTCTTGAAAAGATAAAATATATTCTCCATTAGATAAACTGATAAAAGTAACCAGCACGATGAAACAAATCAACACACACAGAGATAAATAGGTTCTTTTTTTCTCCTTATCCACGCTGATTATTCCCTCCTCCCTTTGTTTTAATTAAATATAAGAAGAAAGGAACACCTAAGAATGCCGTTACAATACCAATTGGCGATTCAAAAGGATAGTTGATGAAACGACTCAAAGTATCACAAATAACTAAAAATAGACCCCCTAATATTCCAGAGCAAGGGATTATTTTTTTATAGTCAACACCAACAATCATTCTTGTAATATGTGGAATAATTAAGCCAACAAACCCAATTTTCCCTGCTAATGAGACAGAAATGCCTGTCATCACGACTACAGCCACCATCGTTAATAGTTGAATAATGACCGTTCTCTGGCCAAGCGATGTAGCAATTTCTTTACCTAATGATAATATGGCAATCGATTTAGAAAGAGATAGCGCCATAATAATGCCGACAATTGCTAAAGGAATACATAAAAGCAATAACTCATTATTAAGCTGATGCAAGCGAGCATTATACCAAAAGCTCATATTTTGAGATACTTGAAAATAGGAGGCAATCGCAGAAGATAAGCTGCTTAAAAAAGACCCAAAAACCGTACCAATAATCGCAAGTCTTAGAGGAGAAAATCCATTTTTCACAACGGAAGCTAAACCTATTACAAGAAAGACACCTAGAGCAGATCCCAGAAAAGATATAGCTACCATTTGAAACGAAGTCATATTTGGTAAAAATACAAAGGCTAACGTTATCATGAACGCCGCACCATCAGAGACTCCCATTATAGAAGGAGATGCTAAATAATTTCTTGTCATCCCTTGCATCATGGCACCTGACATTGCCAAAAGGCCACCTATTAACAATGTTCCTACCGCTCTTGGAAATCTTGCTGTACGAATGATAATTTGCTGTACATTTTCTGAATCATATAAAAAAAATGCGTTGTATATTTCTTTAAAGCTAATATTCATTGTACCTAGTGAAATAGATAAAAGAATAACGATTATACATAAAAAAGGAGAACTATATATAATGGCATAAGCTCGTACTTTCCCTCTCTCCATATTTGACATCCTCTAACCTAGCTGCCTGTAAATCCCAAAATGACAAAAATTATTTATAAGCACTTTCCCAGTCTCCCTATATAAATTAATGGCTGTTTTTCGAAAACTTTCTTGCTATTACCCGCAGCAACAGGCAAACAGACCACTACCTGAAAATGACAAGAAATTTAGATAGTGGATAAGTTCATCACTGCAAGATTACATTACTTTCCATTCATTTACTTGTTTTTTATTTAAATAATTCAGCAAAGGCTGTCAGGAAGGTTGTTTTACTCCATGCAGTCCCGCCTGCTGCCATTGGATCGACAACATTTTCATAAACTTGATTATTTTTGACTGCATCTAAACTTTTCCAGATAGAATTACTCTCCAAATCTGCTAAGGCTGTTGGACTCTCGGCATTTTCCGATTCCTCAAATTGAATAAATAAGTAATCTGGATTCATTTCCGCTAATTTTTCTAATGAAATCATTTCTTGTGCTTTTGCTGCTTTTACCTCGTCTGGAACATCTAGTCCTAGATCTGTGTATAGAACGGGATTAAAATATACTGTTTCCGGATAAATGTATAAGCTTCCACCTCTTAATCTCAGCATCACCACTTTTTTCCCAGAAAGCTTTGCTTGAAGGTTTTCTTTCGTCTCGGCAACATTTTTATCATAATCCGCTATGATAGACTCTGCCTTTTCTGTTTCGTTAGATAATTGACCTAATAATAGGAGATTATCCTTCCAGTTCGTTGAAATATGAGATACTGGAATCATTGGTGCTACTTTATTTAAACTTTCTGCAACTTCTGGCTGAAATTTGCTTGTTCCTAGAATTACATCTGGTTTAATTTGTAATAACTTTTCCACACTCGGTTGTGTTTTTTCACCAATTTGCTCTGCTTCTGACATAGAATCACCTAAATAAGCAGGAAATTCTCCTGCTGTTGCTATTGCTCCTGCGGGTTTGATGCCAAGGATTGCAGCATCTTCCATTGCCTCTTGGCTAGCTGTTACGATTGTTTCTACTTTTGTAGGTATTTCATATTTTTCACCTAAATAAGTAATTTCTTGATTCGAGCTTTGTTCCTCTTCCTTGTTATCCTTTTTAGTAGTGGATGCATTTTGCTCCCCTGTTTCACTACAAGCTGTTAATAATAAAAAAGCCGCTAAGAAGATAAAAAATAGATTCCTTTTCATTTACTTTCTTTCCCTTCTATATTTAATCCTAATTGAGATTGATAACCTTTATCAATTAGAATTATACTGAAAAAGGCTCCAAAAAGGACATGGACAATCTCCATTAATATGTTTGTACTTTTTCCACCATCAATTCTTGGATATTGTTAAGCACTCTTAAATGGGAACTAGCAGAATACTCATGCCATGGATCGGACTGGATAAAGGAAACCTTTTTATTTTTTACAGCTGTTATCCTATTCCACTCCTTCGAGCATTTCAGTTTTTCCCAAAAGTTAATTGTCTCAATATCCTGTCGAATATTTAAAAATAAATAGGTCGGATTTAAGCTTACTAAATAGGAAAGTGTAATTGTTTCACTTAATTGAATGTCTTCTTTTGGCTGTGCAGAAGCAAATCCAAAATCCTGATAAACAATATCAATAGCTGTTTGGGAACGATTAAGAACTAACGTATTTTTAAAAAGACTTACTACTAAGACTTCCTCCTCCTCCAATTGCTTCTGTAAAATCCCCTTCGTTCTCTTTAGCTTATCTTCATATATTTTTAGAAATTTCTCTGCATCCATTTTGCAATTTATGTATGTTGCTATCTCAAGTAATTGACTTTTCCAGCTCTGATTTTTGCATTGATAATAGTAGACAGGAGCAATTCTTTCAAGTGCTTGCTTCTCTTTGTCTGAAATATCATCCTTTGCTATTATTTTATCTGGTTTGTCTTTAGACAATTTCTGTATATTACTTTCCCATTCCGAATGAATCTTATAGGCATTTAAATGTATAAGAATGTCATCACGAAAACACTGGTAATAATATCTGGTCCATTTAGGGTGAAGTGGTGCTGCATATGGAATGATATGGAGTGCAAGTAAATGTCCAGTTGTAGAAAAATCATAAGATGCAATCTTCAGCTCTCTCTTCTTTCTGTATTTAGTTGGAGGTACTCCTACTATCTTCTTAAATACTCTGCTTAAATAAAATTCATCCGCATAACCAACGCTTGCAGAAATTGCTCGTAAGCTATTGGAGGTTTTAACTAGCAATTCCTTCGCTTTTCCTATTCGAATTTCTGTAAGAAAATCATGTACTCCAATACCGTACTCTTTCTTAAAAAGCTGTGCATAGTATTTTGGGCTTAACCGGGCCATCTTTGCTAAAAAAGCGGTAGAAATTGTATCCGCATAATGATTCTCTATATATTTTTTTGTTTCTTCAATAGCAATCATTGTATCCTTTGGATCGTTTTGATGTTGATTTATCATAAAATAGTGAAAAATCATGGCGGCTTTTGCCTTTTTTAGAAAATGATTACTCGCTAATTCTTCGCGTTCTAGCTTTAACAGCTCATTCATCATCGTTTGAACCTTATCATCTGACTGTAAAACAAACGATTTTAGGACATTGCTGTCTTTTTTTATTTTCATTCTTTTATACGTATCTTCACTTAACTCCTGGAACTGATACAGCTGAAATTGCAGAAAATAATAATCAACATAGCTAGTATCTTTAAATTGCAGATGATACGTACACTCTGCTGGAATAAACAATAGATCCCCTTTGCTGAATAGAAAGGTATCTATATCAATAGATAACAAACCTTCACCACTAGTAATATAAATAAATATATTACTAGTCGATAAAATTCTATCTAGCTTTTTTTCATATAATCTTTCTATCCGGCAATAGCTTATTTCAAAAGTTTCCCATTTAGCAAGCATCTCATATTCCTCTCTTGTTATTTCCTCTTTTTCTATGTACAATATACTCACCTAATTAATATTGATAATCATTATCATTTATTTTACCAAAATATTATATACAAAGAAATAGGTGGCGATGCCCTTTTGATTAAATCGAAAGAGAACTTTTATATTCCAAATACAGAAATTTGGACATGTCCAAGTAATGAAAATAGACTATATAAAATTTTTGTTTATACCCCGAATATTCCAACACCTGAAAAGGGTTTTCCCGTCATTTATCTTTTAGATGGGAACGCTAACTTTGGAAGTTTCGTAGAAAATATTCGTTTACAGACTAAAACACCAAAAAAAACAGAAATGCATCCTGCTGTACTAATTGGAATAGGCTATGAAACTACTGAACCGTATAGCAAGGAAAGATATCTAGACTTTACGTTTGATTCTGATCAAACGAAGCTTCCCAAAAATCCTACTGGAACACAATGGCATCCTCATGGCGGTGGCGAAAATTTTCTATCCTTTTTAGAGGAAAAATTAAAACCGATTGTGGAGCAGAACATTCCTATAAACAAAAAAAAGCAAATGATTGTTGGTCATTCTAAAGTGTACCCTTTGTAAAGGACATTTTATAAAAAGCCTATGATACCATA
>NZ_DALZDK010000070.1:0-4710 GCF_031978665.1 Niallia sp.
TCTTATGGTATCATAGGCTTTTTATAAAATGTCCTTTACAAAGGGTACACTTTAAAGACCTTTTCGGTCTTTTTTTATGGCTTTTCTTCTACTACTAGAGAAATAAATTTATCATCTTGTGTTCTATGGTTAACCGTAACAACAACTGTTTTTTCTTTCCCATTTTCTTTTACTACAAATTGAAAAGAATCTTGTTCTTCTTGAGCAGAGATTTTTTTTCTCCCCAAATACTTGTAATCTGTCACAGACTCTTCTGGATAATCTGCCTTTACTACAGCAATCGCAATAGAACCAAATTTTTGATAATCTAATTCTTGGACAGCCTCATTATGGGATGGAAACATAAATGCCAAAATTAATACCGTGACACTCACAATAAGAATAGATAAGGATCTTGTTTTCATAAATACCTCCAATATTTTTTTCTTATTATTTATCCCCAAGCATTTTTTTATGTACCGCATCTATTTTTTTTGCTTCCTCAATTAGCGTTCTTGGAATGGTTTGATTTCTTTCCCATGCTTCTGCAAAGTTTGTTAATGAAGGGTTTCGCTCCTCCACTAATGGACATATTTCGATTGTAAATGCAGGTAAATGATACGTAGTGATAAACCAATCCGTGAATCCGCCGCCAATCGCCTCTTTTGGGGGGATTCCAAGATCATACCCTGTTTCCTTTGCGAGAACTTCTGCAATTGTACGATCTCTTTCCTCATTAACACCATTATTAAATTGCCAAAAAATCTCCTGGCCGGACGAATGATAAGCTACGGCGATGGTTGGCTTTATTTTTTCTGTCAACTTCACAATCGCTTGTACTTCTTCTGCCTCGAAAGGTGCTTTGCCTTTATAGTTTTTATAAGAAGGCTCTTTTTTTGAATCCTCTAAATGCTCCCATCCAGCAGGGTATTGTCGATTAAGATCCACACCTAATCCATTACTTTTCCACCGTGTAAAATCTTCTAAGTCATCATTCATTTTCTTTATTTTTCTTTTTGAAAAAAACGGAAATTTATTTATCTTTCCTTGTTGAATCGTCACTCCATCTGGATTAATCATCGGTACAATCCAAATGGAATACGAACCAAGAAAATTATCCCCATTTTTCATTTTAACTGCAATATCTTCTGCCATTTTCATTGTTAGCAAAGAAGTTATCCATTCTCTCCCATGATGAGCACCAGAAAGGAGAATGCTCTTCTCTCCTTTGCCCATTTGAATGGCGTAAATTTTCCGACCGAATTCTGATTTTCCAATCGTATGTACCTGTAATTGCTTCTTATATTTGCTTTTTAAAATCCAAACATCTTCTTGAAAATCCTCATATGTATATACTTTCCTTGCATCAACAATTGAAGTAGCACTAAATTCCTTTGGATATATCATTAGAAATAAAAATGTTGTCAATAAAATAATGATTCGCCTTTTCATAATAACCCCTTTTTTCTTTATATTGTGAAAGTGTGTCATTACTTATTCACACAAAGAGCAATTTCTCATTTTTTCCATATCAGAAATTATACAGGTAAAAATAGAAAACCCTTTTAAATCAATAAAGCCAACTTTTAGTGGGTAACATTCTGTGCTTTCTTCATATAATATAATCATCTCCTTCCCACAAAAGGAGGCATTAAGATGAACAATACAGATTATGATCGAGCCCTTTACTATACTCATCGATCAGAATGGGATAATCTTCTTATATTAATGGTAAGAACCAATGATAACTTTCTCTCAAAAAAAATTGAACAATTTTTACATGCCTATAACTTTGAACATGATTATTCTGTCATAGAAAAACATTTATATTCATTATTACGCTACATCGACCACGCCAACGATTTAGCAGAAGATGATTGGATTCACACTACCACTATGTAATTTATAGAATTCCACCAAAAAAACCACGGCTTTTGGCCGTGGTTTCAAACTGTAGACAAGAGGTTTTGCTTATGTTTTTTTGTGCTGCCCTTTCTAATACGGATGTTGATTTCCACTACAGGGGTTCGCTTTTCATGGGCAAGTGCCGAGCCGCTTCACATCACTCCTGCAGGGTCTCGGACTTTCTCGCATATCCCATAGGAGTCTCACCTATCCGCTCCAATCAACATGGTTTTATCAAGTTAGTCTAAATTTCTAATAGCTCAAAAAACATCAGATTCCCTTTTATCTTCAAACGCTCTTATACTTCTTACTTTTTATATTCAATCCGATATACGTCAAATCTTCTATCTTTTAATTGGCGGACGCTTCCTCCTTGGCGTTGTCTTCTTAGTATTTCTAAGTCTACATCACCGATCATGACCATTTCGATATTGGGGTTTGTTTCGCCAACAATTCCGTCTCGCGCAAATTCAAAATCAGATGGGGCAAAGATTGCAGATTGGGCATATTGGATATCCATATTTTCGGTTTGAGGCAAATTGCCGACGGTTCCTGCAATAACCGTATAAATTTGGTTCTCAACTGCTCTGGCCTGTGCACAATAACGTACACGTAAATAGCCTTGGCGATCTTCTGTACAAAATGGAGTAAAGATAATTTTCGCTCCCATATCTGTTGCAATCCGGGCAAGCTCTGGAAATTCAATATCATAGCAGATTTGAATAGCGATTTTCCCACAATCTGTATCAAAAACCCTGATGACATCGCCTCGTCTTATTCCCCACCATTTTCGTTCATTTGGTGTTATATGTAGTTTATATTGTTTTTCAATTGTCCCATCACGTCTAAAAAGATAAGCTATATTATAAATTTCATCATCATCTTCCTTCACAAAATGAGATCCGCCAATGATATTGATATTATAGCGAATGGCTAAATTTGTAAAAAGCTCAATATACTGCTCTGTATATTCGGTTACTTTTCGAATGGCCGTACTTGGAACACGTTCATCCATAAACGACATTAATTGAGAAGTTAGCAGCTCTGGAAACACAACAAAATCCGACTCCGCATTGGAAGCTACGTCTGTATAATACTCTACCTGGTTTGAGAAATCGTCAAAACTATAAATTTGTCTCATCATATATTGAACAACACAAATTCTTACAGGATAGCTGCTTTTGAAAAAACGTTTAGATTTTGGCATGTATTCTACATTGTTCCATTCCATAAGCGTCGCATAGCTCTTTGATTGTGCATCATCTGGTAAATAGTTCGGATTGATGCGCATTAACGTAAATCCATTAATTAACTGAAAAGACAAAACAGGATCATATATTTTATGATGCAACACTTCTTGCACATATTCTCTTGCTGTCATTTGATCTTCATACTTATAGTAATTAGGAATTCTGCCACCAATAATAATACTTTGTAAATTTAATTGCCGAACCAGCTCTTTTCTCGCTTCATAAAGACGATGACCTATTTTCATTCTTCGATAATCCGGGTCTACCATTACCTCTATCCCGTAAAGATTATAGCCGTCTGGATTATGATTGGTGATATATCCGCTATCTGTCACTTCATCCCATGTATGACGTGCATCATATTCATCGAAGTTAATGATCAAGCTTGAGCAAGAACCAATAATTTCTCCATCATATTCTGCTACAAATTGCCCTTCTTGAAAAATATCAAGATGGCTTTTTAATTGATCTTTCTTCCAAGGATCCATGCCTGGAAAGCATTCTGCTTGAAGCTTCATGATTTTATCAATATCCTGATATTCCGTGTTTCGAATAATTAATTTCTTTTCAAATTTTGATAAATCCAATTTTGGCATATTCTTTGACTCCCTTATGTATGGTTCTTTTTTAAAAAATTTACTTTCTATTTACTATTTCTACATTTCCCCATTTTTTTTAGATATAATCTCTATCCTTTATGAAAACTAGTTTGTTTACATCATTTCCGAATACCTTTATACTTTTTCTATAGTGAAAATACTTTTTTGTTATTTTTAGTAGTTGAATAAACGCCAATAAAGGAGAATAGTATGAAAGAGAAAACAAAACAAAAAGATTCCCGTGAAAACCTCTTATATTTAGCTTGGATTGCCGCTGTCCTCAGCATGTTCGGCAGCCTCTATTTTTCTGAAATCAGAGAGTTTGTGCCTTGCACATTATGCTGGTATCAACGGATATTAATGTATCCATTTGTGATTATTTTAGGAATTGCCGTTATACGAAAAGATTTTAAAATCACCTTTTATACAATGATACTTTCCGGATTCGGTGCATGCATTTCCATTTATCATTATTCGAAACAAAAACTAGCTAACATCTTTGAAAGCTCCGTCTCCTGTGGCCCAGTCCCTTGCACAGGCGAATACATAAATTGGTTAGGTTTTATAACCATTCCCTTCATGGCATTAGTTGGATTTATTATTATCTTTACTTGTAGCCTCATCATTTGGAAAAAAACAAAGGAGATGAATGAATGAAAAAAGTAATTTTTTTCTTAGTTTTTATCATTATTTTATTCGCAGGAGTAGCATATCTATCTCATATGCAAAAAGAAAAAGCAGTAGAAGGCAATATATATGAAAAAGCGGATTTGAAACCTGAAACCATCGAATTATTAGAAGACCCGAATTACCAAAATATTATTCTTCCTGACGAATTAGAAGAAAAATTAAAAACAGAGGAAGATGTTACCGTCTACTTCTTTAGCTCAGATTGTGTGTATTGTAAACAGACTACACCAGAACTAATGCCACTCGCTGAAGAATTAAACGTGTCTATTGATCAATATAATTTATGG
>NZ_DALZDK010000070.1:4720-8108 GCF_031978665.1 Niallia sp.
TATGGGAATTTGAAGAAGGATGGGATAAATACAATATCGATTCCACTCCTACAATCGTTCAGTACAAAAATGGCGAAGAAGTTAGCCGAATCAACGGCTACAGAGAACCAGCCGTATTTAAAGAATGGCTAGAAGAAAACAGTGTTACAAAATAGAAAATTGTTCCATCTATATAATAAGCCATCGCTATAATTCGCGATGGCTTATTGTTTTGTTTCAAATAGAAATAATAAGTGTTAGGCAAATAACAACTAAAAAAGATTATACCAAATACTGATTAGTTGCCTCTGCGTACATACTAAAATTTGCTTGATTGTAGGAAGTTCCGTTATCATTAATTCTGAAATTCCCTAAATCAAATGGGAAGAAGATATCTAAGTCCTCTAATATTTGGACATTTTTTGCAAATAGATGTTTGTATCTATGTTTATCTTGTGGAGCTTCCAATATATTCACAAGGGTTTGAAGACTTGCAATTACTTGATAAGACGTTTTTAATGTACTTAATTGCTGTGCTTTTTCAGGAGTGATAACAAGTACCTTTAATCGTTCAAACTTACTTATTTCCTTATCTGAAAAATAGAATGGAAATATCCTCGAGTAAAAGGTCTGAATCAGTTCATTAATTCTTTCCTCTTGTGTTGGTGTTGATGCAAAAACTACTTTCATGAAATGAGACACCCTCTTTGTTTCTATAATAAATATACACATAAAGTATTACCCCTAGTCTAACATATCCCCCAAAACCATTTCGGTGGTAATTAAAACCATGATATGATGACTAAGTTAAATTTAAGACACTTTTTTAATTAGACACTAATGTAGATAAAAGGAGTATTTATATGCTATTTGAAAGAAAAGGAGACTGGCTACTGCTTAAAATCCCTTTACAATGGGAAGGAGTTTCAATCGAGGCATTCTTCTCCCATGTTTTATTGGCTTCCAAAAAACAAATTCATTTATTTAAAATGGAAAAGAAAGTCCAATTAAATAACCAAAATGTACCTTGGAATACATTGCTTACAAAGGAAGATATTTTAAAAATAAAACTATTTCAGCAGCAGCCAAATGACATTATTCCAACCTATATGGATCTTTCCGTCCTTTATGAAGATGATTTTCTTCTCGTTGTTAATAAACCAGCTTCTATCGATACACATCCTCATTCTTCTGAAGATGCGTCTTCTTTATTAAATGGAGTGGCCTATCATTTACTGTTCAATGGGGAAGAAAGACAATTGAAACATATTCATCGATTGGATCGAGACACAACTGGCTGCGTTTTGTTCGCAAAACACGATTTAGTCGCTAATATGCTTGATTCTATGTTAAGGGAACGGAAAATTAAAAGAACTTATATCGCTCTTGTTCAAGGAACCTTATCCCAGAAAAAAGGAACGATTAATAAGCCAATTGGAAAGGACAGACACCACGGAAGCCGGAGAAGAATATCAGAAACAGGACAAACAGCAATCACCCATTTTAAACGAATGAAACAATTACCAAACGAAGGATTAACACTTATATCTTGTACGTTGGATACAGGGAGAACGCATCAAATTAGAGTTCATTTAAGCTCTATTCACCATCCTCTTGCTGGAGATGTGCTATATGGTGGAAAACCGACTTTTGATCGGCAAGCACTACATGCGGTAAAAATACAATTCACCCATCCTATTTCTAAGGAAGAACTTACCGTCTTTGCTCCTCCATTGGACAAACAGCCAATTTTTCCTGTTGAAAATTGGGAAGCATTATTAATGGATACAAAATAAAAGAAGTGAGCTTAAAAAGCTCACTTCTTATTTTTATCCTTTATGTGGTTTTACGCATACCGCGCATAATTAGACTTAATATAAAGACTAAGATTACTGCACCAATAATACTTGGAATTAGAGCAAAATCTGCAATTGTTGGACCCCAATCTCCAAGAATTAATGATCCTAACCATGCACCAACAAAACCTGCAATGATATTTCCAATAACACCACCAGGAATATCTTTACCAACGATTAATCCTGCTAACCATCCTATAATACCACCTATAATTAATGACCATAGAAATCCCATATATAACACTCCTTTTAAAAATTAGTGTTTATCTTTTATTAATGAGATAGTGAAGAATCATGCTGCAGCTTATCATTTACCCGTACGGTTTATGTCACTATCTGCTTGTACTTATATTTACCACCCTTTAATTCTTTTAAACCTAACAAAACATTCATTGAGTTAAGAAGATTTTAAAAATAGTCTTATCAAAAAAGATCTATACCCATTTTTGTGCATAGATCCTTTGTACTTAATTTATTTAAACTAGAGATTGTAAGAAATTAGAAAATCACTTCATCTGGATTACTTCCAAGTCTTTCATTCATATTTAATTTATCTATTTGATCCATTTCCACTAAGCTAAGCTGAAAATCAAATATCTCTGCATTTTCTTTTATTCTTTCTGGATGAATAGACTTTGGAATAATAATATGTCCATTTTGTAAATGCCAGCGTAAAATGACTTGAACGGCTGTTTTGCCATGTTTTTTTGCAATATAGTTAAGGGTTGGTTCGTTTACTAAGCGACCTTTCGCAATCGGTGACCATGCTTCCATTTTTATATCTTTTTTCTTGCAGTACTCTCTTAATTTCTCTTGAGATAGACGTGGATGAAGCTCAATCTGATTAACGGTTGGCTTCTCATTTGCATGTTCAAGTAAATGCTCTAAATGATGTTCCTGAAAATTGCTTACACCAATTGCCTTAACTAATCCTTCGTCATATAGTCTTTCTAATGCTTTCCAGGTTTCTACATATTTATCTTTTCCTGGCCAATGAATTAAATATAAATCAAGATAGTCTAAATCCAATTTCTTTAAACTCGTCTCAAATGCCCGTAGAGTGGAATCATATCCTTGATCCCCATTCCAAACTTTTGTGGTAATAAATAGAGACTCTCTAGAGACAGCGCTTTCTTTAATCGCTGTTCCTACCCCTTCTTCATTCTTATAAATGGCGGCAGTATCAATCGAACGATAACCAAGATCCAAAGCAGTTTTTACTGTCTGGATAACTGTGTCTCCTTCTTCTACTTTAAAGACTCCGATACCTAATTGAGGGATCTCTACTCCATTATGTAGCTTCACTTTCTGTTCGATGCTATTGACCAAACAAAACACCTCCAAAATCAGAATTATCCATATAATAACACTTATTTGAATACATCTCTATAAATATGATTTAATCCTTTTCTATAAGGCTGTTTTCATAATTTTTTTGCTAGAAGCCCTCAAAAGATAGTCCTTCTACAAAAATTTGTCCATCCCTTGCTCTGTCAACAAATCGGCTACTTCCTAATATATTTTTACTTTAAGATAAATAGAACGATTTTCTC
>NZ_DALZDK010000071.1:0-7309 GCF_031978665.1 Niallia sp.
GAAACGCTGATAAATTTGAATCAAATATGGAACAAATTAATGTTTATTTAGAAAATACCCCCAAAGTTATGAATAAAATATTTGGCGAATATTTAAAGAGATTTATATAAATGAATTTTAATGAAGAGTATTTTCTTGAAAAAGTTTGTTTTAATTATTTGTGAAACAGCGTAATTATACTAAGTTTACTTTATTTAAGTATAAAAATACAGAAAATGGATGTGGTTATTCCTATTTCATGGAACAGGGTTATTCCATGGGAAAGCCTTCAGAGAACAAAGAATGATTGGATTTTAATAGTCCATATTAAATACTAATATATATTTCATATAAAAGAAAAGGAATAAAACTAAAAAAGATCAAGATAATCTTAATGAGCAAGATTATTTTGATCTGTTTATTTAATCCATTAACTTCCCAAAGGAAATCCGTTTATTTAAGAAGTGCATAATAGGTATTCCGATTGCCATGACAACAAATTCACCAATAGCTGTCGTTCCCCAAGTGATTAAGAAAGGGAATCCAAGTGCAAGATGCAATTGAAAGGCAATAATAAACATATTAAAAGTAAATACAAGTGTATTAATGATCATTCGTAAAAGATGACTTTTAACAAACTTGCTTATACCAATTGTGATTAACAAACAAATAATGGAATGAGCAACCCCAAAAGTTAAATCGTATAGCTTGATGGTTGAAAGGAATAAGTTTGCTAAAAATACGCCAACGACAATCCCATATATATATTTTTTGTTAAATACAACTAGATGATTAAATAATTCCGAAACGCGATATTGAATGTTTCCAAATGCAATTGGCGCAATTGCAATCGTAACAGCAACATATAATGCTGCCACCAAGCCGTTAACTGCAAGTGTTTTTGTTTTCATTTTTGCTTTTCTCTCCCTTAGTTTTTTTACGTGGGATGGTCTCGAACCACGTTAAACGATATCTTTCACACAGTGAATAATCATATAATAGATACCGTATGTCCGTCAATGGAATTTTATCCCGATTTAAACAGGAAGTAAGAATAAAAAGAGTGAAAACGGTATTTTTCCCAATAATTGTTCATCGAGAGGGGCTGTGTATGAATAAACACGATTTTACACGGATAAGCAAACGGGAGTCTTATTGAAACTAAGATAGGAATATATAGATCAAGAGGTGATTCAATGAGTGTTATATTGGCACTACTAGCAGCAGTATTTGCAGCATTAACAGGAATATTTGCAAAGATAGGAATTAAAGATGTAAATTCAAATTTAGCAACGGCAATTAGAACAATTGTTGTATTAATCATGGCTTTATTAATGGTTTTGGTTACGAAACAATTAGATAGTATATTTTTTGTTAGTAAGAAGTCTCTTGTCTTTCTAGTTTTATCAGGAATAACAACAGGTCTATCATGGCTCTGCTATTTTAAAGCAATCCAAATTGGCGATGTTTCAAAAGTAGTTCCAATTGATAAATCGAGTGTTATTTTAACGATTCTTTTTTCGTTTGTTTTTTTAGGAGAGCCTGTGACGACGGCAATTGTCATCGGCGGTACGCTAATAGCGATAGGAACTTTTGTTTTAATAGGAAAAATTAAAAAGAGTGCTGAAACATCGTATTCCAATTCATACATATTTTTAGCGTTGCTATCAGCAGTATTTGCGGCATTAACAGCGATTCTCGCCAAGATTGGGATAGAAGAAGTAGATTCAAATGTGGCTACCTTTATTCGTACAATCGTTATTATTATTTTTGCTTGGGGAATAGTCTTTTTCCAACGAACGCAAACACAAATAAAAACAATATCTAGAAAAAGCTATCTTTTCTTAATCATATCAGGAATAGCAACAGGATTGTCATGGCTTTGCTTTTTTGCAGCAATCTCTATTGGAAAAGTATCCATCGTAGCACCAATTGATAAGTTTAGCGTCGTCATTACCGTCATTTTAAGCATTATTATCTTAAAAGAAAAGCCAACGAAAAACACACTGATTGGCTGTGTGATTATTACAATAGGAACAATATTTCTTTTATTTTAAAGTGGATACTAAGAGACCTTTACTATACATCAAGTATATTTAGGTCTTTTTTATAGAATAGAGGGCTCAGATTTCTTGAATTTCTTTCTTAACTAACACGAATTGCCAAGAGGTATCTTGCATGAAAGGTTGTAATCTTGTAAGATAATGTTAATTGTTAGAAAAATAAAAGTTTTCAAATAATAAGGCTTATTTTAAATCAAAGTGACATAAGAATAGGTTAACTACACATGAATGAGAGGAAGGATGAAACATGGGAGCATTCGTTTTCAGTCTGGCTTTGGAGTGATGGGACGGTATGTGCCATGTATAAAAAAGGAACTGGATTAAATTGGAAGATATAAATCGAATTGATTACATAGGGTTAAAAAACTTGGTTTTTCTATTAAAAATAATATAGAAGAAAATAAGGGGGGAGACAAAAAAATGGGAAGAAAAACCGTTTTATCAACAAAAAATGTTGTAGCAATTGGGATTGGTGCCGCTATATTTATTATTCTAGGAAGATTTGCCGCTATACCTACAGGAGTTCCAAATACATCCTTTGAAACCTCCTATGCTTTTCTTGCATTAATGTCTGTAGTATTTGGACCAGTCGTAGGTGGGCTAATAGGATTTATAGGTCACGCATTAAAAGATATTCTAGTATGGGGCTCACCTTGGTGGAGCTGGATCATTGTATCTGGAATAGTCGGAGTTGGGTTTGGTCTAGCTTGGAAAAAAATAAACATAAGAGAAGGCATTTTTGGCTGGAAACAGATACTTACATTTAATGTTGTCCAAATAATCGTTCAAGCAATTGGCTGGTTCGTACTGGCACCTCTATTGGATGTGCTAATTTATGCAGAACCTATCAATAAAGTTATTTTACAAGGGCTAGTTGCAGGCGGTTTAAATATCGCTACAGTAGCAGTGCTTGGAACATTATTAATCTATGCTTACTCCAAAACAATTAGTAAAACTAATAGCTTAGAAAAAGAAGAGACATTTTAGCAAATTGGCCAATTATAGGAAGTGGACCATATGAACGACAGTTTGTTCCCAATTACTGAGTTTCGAGAATACAACGAGATATATGTTTTTAAAAGTGGGAGAGTAGGATGAATAAACCAATAATAGAGTTTAAAGATTTCGGCTTTAAATACAGGAGTCAGTCTCAGCCAACCTTATCGAATATCAATCTAACAATCTATGAAGGGGAAAAAGTGTTAATCGTAGGACCTTCTGGATCCGGAAAGAGCACCCTGGCTCATTGTGTAAATGGATTAATACCTTTTTCTTATGAAGGCGAGATTTCAGGGAGCCTTAGGATAAAAGAGAAGGAAACTAAATCGGAGACTATTTATGAGCTATCCCAATCTGTGGGAACTATATTGCAAGATTCAGATACTCAGTTTATTGGATTAACAGTAGGAGAGGATATTGCATTTGTATTAGAAAATAATCAGGTTTCCTCGAAATTGATGCGAGAAAAAGTAATGGAAGCAGCTTCTTTAGTAGGGATGGAGCAGTATCTAGATGCTTCGATTCATCAACTATCTGGCGGACAAAAGCAAAGAGTCGCATTAGCAGGTGTCTTAATACAAGAAGTAGACATATTACTTTTTGATGAACCACTAGCAAATTTAGATCCGGTAGCTGGCAAACAGGCGATGCATCTAATCGCAGACATTCATAAAAGGCATAATAACACCATTATTATTATTGAACATCGATTAGAAGAGGTATTAGAGGCAGAGGTCGATCGGATTTTACTCATTGATCATGGAACCTTAATAGCAGATCTTTCTCCCCAGGAATTACTCACTTCTAGCTTATTAGATAAGCATCGTTTGAGAAAACCACTTTATGTAAAACTATTACAGGACGCAGGCGTTAGTTTGCCTAATCATATACCCATTCACCCTCTGTCTATGATTCCCTTAAAGGAATATAGACAGAATGTAATCAAGTGGTTTCAAGGGAGAAGTCGAGAATTACAACGAAAAAAACAAGCGACTTTACTAGAAGTAGATAAGCTGTCTTTTACTTATCCAAATCAGAATAGAGGGATAAGAAATTTGTCTTTTTCATTAGAAAAGGGAGAAATGGTCAGCATTGTTGGGAAAAATGGCGCTGGGAAATCGACTCTTGCTAAGCTAATTAGTGGGTTTGAAGTGCCGAAAGAAGGGTCCATCTTCTTAAATGGTATGGATATTACCAAGCTTACCATTAAAGAAAAGGGGCAAAAAATAGGATTTGTCCTCCAAAATCCAAATCATATGATTTCAAAGCACTTGATTAAGGAGGAAGTTGCATTAGGTCTAATCAATCAAGGGATGAATCCAACTGAAATAGAGAAGAGAGTAAAGAAAGTACTGAATATATGTGGCCTGCTTCCTTATCGGAAATGGCCGATTTCTGCTTTAAGCTATGGGCAAAAGAAGCGGGTAACGATTGCATCCATCTTAGTATTAAATCCGGAGATATTGATATTAGATGAACCAACCGCAGGACAAGACTTATATCATTATACAGAAATAATGGATTTTTTACTCGAGTTAAATCGCACAGGAATAAGTTTGATGATCATTACTCACGATATGCATTTAATTCAGGAATATACAAGTAGAACGATGGTGCTAGCGGATGGAGAAATCATCGCAGATAGCAGTCCTGCGAATATATTAACAAATCCACAAATAATGAAAGCTGCCAATTTGAAAGAAACGTCTCTCTATGAAATGGCAAAGCTTTTGCAGGTGGAAAGTCCAAGTGAATTCATTGACGCATTTATTTCATATGAGCAAGAGGGGAGAAAAACATGGCAGAAATGCTAGCCTATTTAGACAAAAATTCACCCATTCATCGTCTTGCCGGCGCTACTAAATTACTTTGTTTTATACTATGGTCCCTTGCAGCCATGCTTACATATGATACGCGGATATTAGTGTTCATGCTAGTCATTGGACTTACGCTGTTTAAATTATCTAAAATTCGCTGGAAAGAAGTTTCCTTTGTTGTACTCCTTTTTGGTTTATTTCTTTTGCTAAACAATATAGCTATTTTTTTATTTTCACCGAAACAAGGCGTCGAAATTTATGGCACGGAGCATTTGCTTTTTTCACTAGCAGGTCCCTATGAGGTAACAACAGAGCAGCTGTTTTATTTGTTTAATGTGACATTGAAATACTTTACGGTTATTCCAATCGCTCTATTATTTATTTTAACGACCAATCCTAGTGAATTTGCTTCATCCTTTCATCGGATTGGCATAAGTTACCGCATTACCTATGCAATTAGTATAACCTTGCGCTATATTCCAGATATTCAAAGAGATTACCGCAATATCGCCTTATCCAAGCAAGCTAGAGGAAATGATTTATCAAGAAAGGCTTCTCTTATAACACGTGGGAAAAATGCAATGGGAATCATTATTCCATTAATCTTTGTAAGCTTAAATCGAATTGAAGCAATAAGCAATGTGATGGATCTAAGAGGATTTGCCAAAAAGAAAACGAGAACTTGGTACCGGGAAAAACCATTTGATATAGGAGATTATCTCGCTATTTCACTAATAGCAATTTTATTTATTAGTAGTATTGTTATTACCTTTTATGATGGTCAACGATTCTACAATCCTTTTGAGTAGAAGCTATGGGACAGTAAGAATCAGCATTTTAATCCCAAATACAAAGAGAGTAGGAATGAGATATGTCGATTATTGGAATGAATAAAATGGAAAGTGTATTTACGAAAATGCTTGAAAATCAGCTTGTAAAAGAAGGACTCGTGTTTTTGCAAGAGGATGATGAGAACACATTAAATGAACAAATTGAGCTTACCTTAGTTCCAGCTCCGTCCTTTCAGGAAGCAGAGAAAGGAAAGCTTTTTCAATCGAAATTAGCATCATTTGGTTTAGATGATATTCAACAGGATCGGCATGGGAATGTATTTGGAATAAGATATGGAACAGGAAAAGGACCAAGAATCTTTGTCTGTGCCCATTTAGATACAGTATTTCCGGAAGGAACAGTCATTACAGCAGAGTGGAAGGATGGAAAAGTGTACGCACCTGGAATATCGGATGATGGAAGAGGACTAGCTGCAGTGTTGACGGTTTTACGTGCTTTTCATAAAACGAATATTGAAACAGAAGGTGATATTATCTTCGGAGCAACGGTTGGGGAAGAAGGATTAGGAGACCTGCGCGGCGTGAAAGGCTTGTTTAAGGATAGGGAGGATATTGATGCATTTATTTCCCTAGAGCCTGGTACGCCAGAAGAGATTACCTATTTAGGGACAGGCAGCCACCGCTATCATGTAACGTATAAAGGCTCTGGTGGTCATAGCTTTGGGGATTTTGGAATACCGAGCGCCATACATGCTTTAGGTAGAGCGGTAAGTGAAATGGCAGATTTAGAAACACCGCTTGATCCGAAAACGACTTTTACAGTTGGTACCATAACTGGAGGAACTTCTGTCAATACGATTGCGCAAGAGGCAAGCATGATGGTTGATCTACGGTCTAATTCACAAGAAGAACTTCTTCAGTTAGAGGAAAAGGTATTGGTTATTTTGGAAAAAGCGGCAGAAGAGGAAAATAACCGCTGGAGCAGTGAAAAAACAGCGATTGAGGTTGTGATAAAACAAGTTGGAGATCGCCCAGCAGGAACACAAGATCCAGAGGCTGCGATTGTTCAAACGGTTATCGCAGCCGGAAAAAGCATCGGGTTAACACCTGTTCGTTCATCTGCTAGTAGCACTGATTCAAATGTGCCGATCAGTTTAGGAATCCCTGCTGTTACATTAGGAGCAGGAGGAGCATGCGGTGGCATTCATACGTTAGAAGAATACTTTGATCCAAAAGATGCATATCTTGGCCCACAAAATCTATTTTTAACAATTTTAGGATTAGTAGGCATAAAGGATAGTACCGAGCCTTTATTGTAAAGTTGGCTGGAGTGGGGTGGGAAAAGATAAGTTTTAGTAAAGCTGTCTGCAACGTAGAAGTTGTCGATGGCTTTTTTTGTGGGAAATTAAGTGGGGCGATGCGTCTGCGTCTGTGCCCGTAGGTTGGGGAGAATAGGGCAAAAGGGAATAGAGAATCCCTATCAGTTACCATTAGACAGTTGTGGAAGAGAAAAAGGTAATAGAGAGCTATTCTCTAAGCCCAAAGCATAGGGGAAAAGGAGAAAAAGGTAACAGAGAGCCGTTCTCTAAGCCCAAAGCATAGGGAAAAAGGAGAAAAAGGTAACAGAGAGCCGTTCTCTAAGCCCAAAGCATAGGGAAAA
>NZ_DALZDK010000072.1:0-6751 GCF_031978665.1 Niallia sp.
TAAAACGATTATTGTTGACGTTTGTTTGTTCAGTTTTCAAAGAGCAATTTGTTTCATTGCTATCAGAAGCAACTTTTATATAATATCACATTTTCTAATTAGAAGTCAATAACTTTTTCAAAAACTTTTAACTATTAAATTATCATATTACCGCTGCTGTTAGAAGCAACTTTTATATAATAACAATTATCTATTTAATCGTCAACTGTTTTTTACGTTTTTTTACAATTCTATTAAACTCTTAGAATATATAACTGGAGCATGCTTCGAACTATCTATTCTAATTAACCCTATTCGGTTAATTTCCCCTTCTAGCTTTTCACTTATCTTTAAACAATAGCTATATGCTTCCTGCAACTTTTCTTTAGAAAGTCTATTAGCTAAGGTACAATGTGGAACCCATTTATCTGGAAGATATAATGACTCTTCATCATTGTTAAATGAAGCAAAATGTCGATGATGACTCGAATGTAACTCGATTAACTCTTTAGTTACAGTTGGAGAATAAAATAGTGTTGGCGTATTTATAAAAGATCCTACAGTTTGAAAATTAACCTGGACTTTTCCCATATTTCTATAGAAGGTTTCCATCTCATGTATAAAGTGCGTAAGAGAGACTTCCTTATAGCTTGCTAGAGTAATATGAGGTACTCTATCCTCCACTTCTCTCGCATAATAGGAGACTCCGTTACTCTCTAATTCTTCCCATATCTTTTTTATTCTTTGTTCTAATACAACATCAAATAATGCAATTACTGCATACATCTCACTCTTCTCCTTTAGTATATAAAGTCTTTTATTTTTTCCAAAACCAAATTTTCTCTAGCAACCCATGGGTTGCTATTAAATTGAGACAATACACGTTTATTTTCTTCTATAGCCTTATCAACTGATATCCATACAGGTGTAAAATCAAGTTCAGACTCATAAGCATCTAACTCTTGCTCCACTTTTTCACTTTTCAAAAGCTCACACATGTAATAATGAGATATCATTTGAAAATATGCTTGCTTATCGTACTGATCTACTTGATTTTCTATTACTTTCCCCATACATTCTTTAACTGCGCAATGAGTATAACCAGTTTCTTCTTTTACCTCCCTCCATAGCGCTTCTTCCAGTCCCTCATTCCCTTCAACTCCTCCCCCTGGAAATTTAAAGTCACCTTTATTTGTTTGCATAAGTAAAACCTTTTGCTTTTCAATTATTACAGCCCTTACCGCTACTCGCCGATGAATCTTATGATGTTCATCGCTTATATCCAGACCAATCCTTTCATTAAACCGCATCTTATACCCCCCTTCCATCCTTTCTGTTTTGATCCCCATGAAATATATTAATAATAAATTCACGATCTGGTACTTTCAAAGTCTCATACGACTCTAAGAAAAAGGAATTATCATAAGCTACTTTTTCTAGACTAATTTCTATTTTCTCCTTATCTATATTTGCAATTGCATATGAAGCTATTGGTTGAAGATTACACCCCAAAGATCCTGGATTTAGAAAAGCCGTTTTTTTGCTTTGAAAAAAATGAACGGGATGATTGTGTCCAAAACAGATCAACTCTTTATTATACCCTTTAAATAAATCGTTAATAGGTTTGAATGACGCTTCAACAATTTCACTAAAGGAGTCTTGGCTAATATGACTATTTCGTTTTGATTCTTTTATATGATAATGTGTAAATAGAACAGAATGACCTTCTATTATTGTATCAATAGTTCGTGGTAACTTTTCTAAATTAGGAATATAGGATTTATCCATATTATCTGCGATCCATTGATGATGTACTTTGGTGTGCGTATGACTGAGAGGATACTCTTCTCTTTTAAGTAGCGCCAGAATCGCTTCATCATGGTTACCTGTGATCATTGAAATGTCCTTTCTGGAAAACAAAAGGCCTAAAACCTCGTTTGTATCTGGTCCAATCCCTATCATATCCCCTAAACAATAAATTCTTTCAATTTCTTTCCTTGTATCTATTTCTTGCAGCACAGCCTTCAAAGCCGGACCATTTCCATGAACGTCGGTAATGATTCCAATCTTCATCTATTCCTACTCCTTTTATGAAGAAGTATCTATACTCTTAAATTGATACGACTAAGGAAAACAGTTTCTGTAAACACTTCTCTCAATCATTCATCTTACTTCTCTCATATATTTAACTACATTACGATTTTTGACCGCATCTCTGTATTTTCCAACACCTAAAAAGTCTATGAACACCAATTTTTTCAAAAAAAAACGTTCAGAATTGCATAAATTTAATAAAAGTTTAACATACATCCCTATTATTGAGTACACCTCACTTTCTCTAAATTTAAGGAGGAATTATTGTAAAATAAATGTAGCCTAAAAAAATTTTTTATATTTAATGAACGATTTACTGAGATTAACCGTCTTATGAATTGAAAAAGAAAGGAGGCATCGATTTAACTTTGGACAACGAGAAAAGACTTATTAAACTTGCAAAGGAAGGAAATGAAGATGCCTTCATAGATTTATTTCAATTACACTATTCATTCCTATATAAATATTTACTAAAACTCACTTTAAATGAAGAAATAAGTTCAGATCTTACACAGGATACCATGCTTAAATGCTACGAAAACCTTAACTCTTTTAAGGGAGACAGTAAGTTCTCAACCTGGATGATTTCTATTGCTTCACGACTATATATCGACCAACTTCGAAAAAAGAAACGGGAAGTCAATTGGATAAATCAAACAAAAATAGCTTTATCACGACAACTAACATGGAAAGCGAATTCCAAAGGGATAGAATGGAGTGACACATTTACTGATTTCAATAATTTAGAAGCAGAGTTTCGAATCCCCATCCTTCTTCATCACTATTACGGCTACACATATGAAGAAATTGGTAAACTACTTCATATAAAAACAGGAACGGTTAAATCTCGAGTTCACAACGGCATCATGAAACTTAGAAAGGAGTGGACAGTCCATGACGAATGATCAAGATCAGACAGATAAGCTAATTGAGGATCTACAGAAGAATTGGAATCATCTTGAAAACCTTCCTATCAGTAAGGAATCTTCTTCATTTTTCCTAAAAGAACAGTTGCAAAACTACCAACTGAAAAGGAAAAAAGCTTTCTATAAAGAATTAAAGCTGTTTATAATAACAGCCATCCTTTTACTTAGTAGTTTATCATTTATCGCATTCCTAGCCCTTCATACTATAGTCATTATGGAGGTTGTATCTATTATAGTTGCTCCTATAATCTACTTTATATTAATGCGAAAACAAGAAGGGGAGATATTTGATGACAGAAATTAATCCTTATTTATTATTTCTACTTATCCTCGCTCTGTTAGCACAGGGAACTTTACTGTTTATTCACGCGAAAAAAAATGCAAGCTTTGCATGGTTTTGGGGAATTTGGGGATTGATTTCGCTTCCACTTCCATCAATTCTTTACTTCCTACTTATTATCTTGCCTACAAAAAGAAAAGTACGAAAGGAGAAATAACTTTGGAAGAATTATTACAAGTAAACTGGTCATTAATAGCTCCCGTCCTTATTCTCCAATTCATATTAATGCTCACTGCTCTCATTAGCTGCATCAAGCAAGAAGAAACAAACGGACCAAAATGGTTATGGATTCTACTTATCCTATTCGTTAGTTTATTCGGGCCCATTTTATATTTTGTAATAGGAAGAAAAAATAATTAAGGAGGCATTAAGATGTTCGTACAAGTGAATCAATTACAAAAGCGTTTTAATGACCATCAAGCGATTAAAGAAA
The DNA here is from genome assembly GCF_031978665.1 of Niallia sp. Lineage (NCBI taxonomy): Bacteria > Bacillati > Bacillota > Bacilli > Caryophanales > Bacillaceae > Niallia > Niallia sp. The sequence goes on from NZ_DALZDK010000072.1 coordinate 3,773, forward strand.
TCACTTTTCACATTAAAAAAGGTCGTTGCACAGCACTATTAGGGCCAAATGGAGCTGGTAAGACAACCACGCTTCATATGCTTGCGGGTTTGCTATCCCCGACAAAAGGCTCTATATCTTATAACGGAGAAAAGGATTATCGTAAACATATTGGTTTTATGCCCCAACATCCCACTTTTTTTAATTGGATGACTCCCGTGGAATTTCTGTATTTCGCTGGAAAACTATCAGGTGTTCCTAAACAACGTTTAAAAGAATACATTAATAACAGCCTTTCATTCGTTGGGCTAACAGAGGTAAAGAACCGAAAGATCGGAGGTTTTTCTGGTGGAATGAAGCAACGGCTCGGATTAGCACAAGCTATTTTACATCAGCCAGAACTATTAATCCTAGACGAACCAGTTTCCGCCTTAGACCCTACAGGGAGAAGGGAAGTTTTAATACTTATGGAAAAATTAAAAGAAAGGATGACAATCCTTTTTTCCACACATGTCCTTCATGATGCAGAACAAGTTTGCGATGAAGTTCTTATGTTAAAGGAAGGAGAAATAAAGTGGGACGGTTCTTTAATTGACTTAAAAAAAGCCTTTTCGCATACAGCTATCCATATTGAAACAATAGAACCTATAAAGAATGCATTAGATGAATTAATAAAACCGGAAGCCATTCACTTTACGACTGATAATAATGCAACCATTTTAGAAACTACACCTTCTTTACAAACAAATGATTTATTAACTGCCCTAATAAGCAGAGGATACACAATTCAACGATTTGAAGTTATGGAGGATTCTTTAGAGGATGCCTATATGAAGGTGGTAGACATATGAAAAACTTTTTAACTTTACTTCAAAAAGAAATGCTAGAAAGTAAAAGAAACGGGAAATGGATCGGGCTTCCAGTTGTAATGATGATTTTAGGCGTCTCCCAACCAATTTCAACTTACTATATGCCACAAATTATTGAAAAGGCTGGAAACTTGCCCAAGGGAGCGAAGATTGAATTCCCAGTTCCTACAGGAGCAGAAGTGCTCGCAGCTACTTTATCTCAATATGGAACAATCGGTACTCTTTTATTCGTCCTAGCCACGATGGGAATTATTTCTCATGAACGGCAAAATAATGTGCTTACCCTTATTATGGCACGTCCTGTTTCTGCCTTTCAATACATAGCCAGTAAATGGTCAAGTCAAGTTATCATCGCATTATCTTCTCTATTTTTAAGCTATGTTTTGACTTGGTACTATACTAATTTACTGTTTTCACCTGTTCGTTGGATAGATGTACTCACTAGCTTCCTAATATATAGCCTATGGATTATTTTTATTCTCACTTTCACAATTTGGATAGGAACACTCTTAAGAAATACTGGCGGTATCGCGGGCGTAAGCTTAACATTCCTAGCTACACTCTCATTACTTACTGGGCTTATAACCAAATATATGAAATGGAGTCCTGCTACACTCCGAAATGAAGCAACAAACATTTTAATGAACAACCAAAGTCTCGACACATTCCTTCTACCTGTTTTTACAACTATCGGATTATCAGTAATTCTTTTAGCACTAGCAGTATACACATTTAAACGATTCGAGCGTTTCTGAGTAAGAAAACTTCCTCAATAATTAAAAAATATTAAATATTTTATTTTTAAGAGAAATGAAACCTATAAAGGAGCGCAGCTATCAGATATTAAATTATTATGAAACTATGAATAAATGTAAGCATTGCTTATTTAGAAACCCTGAGCATAACGAATTCAAGTAGACTCCTGTGGATTAGCCGCAAGACACAAAATAACAATTAGAATGTGAGGTATATAATGAAAACTAATTTAATAAATCGGATTTCAAGGGCTAAGAATAGAAATAATTTTTCAGGAAACGTCCTTATCAAAATAGAAGATAACCTTTTAGTAGAGACCAGCTTTGGATACGCTAATCGTTCTGAGAAGATTGAAAACAATACAAATACTCGCTTCGGAATTGCTTCCGGCTGTAAACTATTTACTGCAATAGCGATTTGCCAACTTGTTGAAAAAGGTAAACTTTCTTTTGAGACGAAGTTAGAAGATTGCCTTATTGGTACATTTCCTCATTTCGATAAAGACATAACGATTCATCATCTTTTAACACACACAGCTGGAATACCTGACTATTTTGACGAGGAGGTAATGAACGATTTTGAGGAATTATGGATAAATACTCCTATGTATCACATAAGAATGCTAAAAGACTTCTTACCACTTTTTCAGAACAAACCAATGAAATCAAAAGCAGGAGAGAAATTTAATTATAATAACGCAGGGTATATTTTACTTGGGCTAATTATAGAGCAACTAAGTAAACTTTCATTTTCTGATTATATTGAGGAAAATATTTTTAAAAGAGCAGGTATGAAAAATTCCGGTTATTATGAACTAGATGCACTTCCTCAAAGTACAGCACTTGGCTATATCGATTTTCCTAATGGTACTTGGAAAACGAATATTTACTCGTTGCCTGCAAAAGGTGGATCTGATGGCGGTGCATTTGTAACTGTAAATGATATAGCAAGATTGTGGGATGCACTCCTAAATAACCAATTATTAAGTAAAGAGTATACTTTTAAGTTGCTTACTCCGTTTATTCAAACAAAAAAATTAACAGGCTTTTATGGATACGGAATATGGATAGAAAAAAAAGAGGATTATATTTTTAAATATCATATTTTGGGATATGATCCCGGAGTTAGTTTTCATTCTGCTTTTTACCCGCGTTCATCTATTAAAACGATTATTTGTTCAAACAAATCTGATGGTGCGTATGATGTTATGAGAGAGATTGAGGAAGAAATATTATCTAAAGCAGAATAAATCTTGTTTAGCATTCTACTTTCCCACACAAGAAAAGACCTAAAAGCAATTAAGCTTTTAGGTCTTTCATTTGCCTGGCGACGTCCTACTCTCACAGGGGGAGAACCCCCAACTACCATCGGCGCT
>NZ_DALZDK010000073.1:0-4028 GCF_031978665.1 Niallia sp.
ATTCTCTTTCTTGGCTAAAAGCAAAGAAGACATATACTACTACTGCAAACAGTTTTGGTATAATAATACAAACGGGTTGCTTGGAGCCCAAAACAGTATCTCTAGCGTGATTTGAAGGCAAGACATTGGTCTTGTTGTCCGCTGTAAATTCCAAAGGTCGCAAGACCTTACAAGCCCGTGACTTCAGTCGTGGGTTGTTGACTCACCTTTATTAGGATGACCGATTTTTGGGTACACTCACTGTTTTGGCAAAGTTTAACGCTACTAACCCGCAGCCTAAATACACTTCGCTCTCCATAGGCTAAGCTTATGCCTTCTTCGGTTTTGCCTGTAGGGTCTCACCTCTCTCGCTAATCCTCGCATAAGTCTCCGTGTATTCAGACTGCAAAATTTGCTTTAACACCTTTTTTTAATCGGTACAACAAACAAAAAACATCCCAATAAAAAAATCGGCTAACTCTTTTTATAGAGTTGCCGACTTTTTTACTTAAGTCAATACTGTTAGTACATTGCGAACGGAATGAACGGATTTATCTAGTGCCGCTTTTTCTTCATCTGTTAAATCCAGTTCGATTATTTGTTCGATTCCATTTCCGCCTAGAATAGTTGGTACACCTAGATAAAGATCGTTATAGCCGTATTCTCCTTCTAAATATGCAATGGTTGGTAATACTCGTCTTTGACTTTTAATAATTGCCTCGCACATATCAACTAATGAAGCTGCCGGAGCATAATAAGCACTTCCATTACCAAGAAGATTTACAATTTCAGCCCCGCCATTTCTTGTTCTTTCGATAATCTCTTCTAATCTATGTTTTGGAATTAGCGATTCTAATGGGATGCCGCCTGCATAAGAATAACGAATAAGCGGTACCATATCATCACCATGTCCTCCTAATACAAATCCTGTAATATCTTTTACAGAGAGATTTAGCTCCATTGCAACAAAGCTTCGAAAGCGAGCGGAATCCAAAACTCCAGACTGGCCAATCACTCTATTTTTTGGGAAACCTGATTCTTTATAAACAGTATAAGTCATGGCATCAACAGGATTAGTAAGTACAATAATGATACAATTAGGTGAATATTGTACTACTTCCTTAGTTACCGATTTCATAATAGATTGATTCGTCTGAACAAGGTCATCCCTACTCATACCTGGCTTTCTTGCCATACCAGCTGTAATCACGACAATATCAGAATCTGCTGTATCCTTATAATCGGAAGTTCCAATAATATTTGCATCAAACCCTTGTACAGGACTTGCTTCAAACATATCTAAGGCTTTTCCTTTTGTTGAATTTTCATTTCGCGGAACATCTAACAATACAATATCTCCAAGCTCTTTTTGAGCAAGTAGAAAAGCCGTTGTGGAACCAGTAAATCCACCACCGATGATTGAAATTTTCTTGCGCTTCACCATTATTATTTCCCCCTCATTAGACCGAGAATGTATGAGCCCACCAATTCAGTAACTACTAGAGAAAGTCCCCTTTTACTCAATCTAGAATTACTTTTCTAAAAAGCTTATCCCATTCTAATCCAATCCAGCAAAACCTATTTTGGGCAAAAAGGAAGAAGAGATGAGACTATCTCTTCTTCTATTTGTTATTAACCCATGTTCTTAATTAATTCATCACCGAATTCTGAACATTTCACTTCTGTTGCACCTTCCATCAAACGAGCAAAGTCATAAGTTACAACTTTAGAAGCAATTGTATTTTCCACGGATTGAATAACCAATTGAGCAGCTTCTGTCCAACCTAAATGTTCAAGCATTAGAACACCTGAAAGAATAACAGAAGATGGATTTACTTTATCTAAACCAGCATATTTTGGAGCAGTACCATGTGTTGCTTCAAAAATAGCATGGCCTGTTTCATAATTAATATTTGCTCCTGGTGCAATACCAATTCCACCAACCTGTGCTGCTAAAGCATCTGAGATATAATCTCCGTTTAGATTCATTGTCGCAACAACATCAAACTCTTTCGGACGAGTAAGAATTTGTTGAAGGAAAATATCAGCAATAGAATCTTTGATAATGATCTTACCATCTGCTTCAGCCTCTGCTTGTGCTTTATTTGCCGCATCAGAACCTTGCTCTTCTTTAATACGATCATACTGAGCCCAAGTAAATACTTTATCTCCAAATTCTTTTTCTGCTAATTCATAACCCCAGTTTTTAAATGCACCTTCCGTATATTTCATAATGTTACCTTTATGTACTAGAGTTACAGATTTACGACCTTCTTTAATCGCATAATTAATGGCAGCTCTTACTAAACGACTTGTTCCTTCTTCTGAGACTGGTTTAATTCCAATTCCAGATGTTTCAGGAAATCTAATTTTATTAACTCCCATTTCTGCTTGTAAAAAGTTAATTAATTTTGAAACAGCTTCTGATCCTTTTTCATACTCAATTCCAGCGTAAATATCTTCAGTATTTTCACGGAAGATAACCATATCTGTATCTTGAGGTCTTTTTACAGGAGATGGTACTCCTTCAAACCATCTTACTGGACGTAAACAAACAAAAAGATCTAATTCTTGACGTAGAGCAACGTTTAAAGAGCGAATGCCTCCGCCAACTGGTGTAGTTAATGGTCCTTTAATCGCAATTAAATATTCTTTAATAACATCTAATGTTTCAGAAGGTAACCATTCTCCAGTTTCATTAAATGCTTTTTCCCCAGCCAAAACTTCTTTCCAAACAATTTTCTTTTCCCCATTGTATGCTTTTTCAACAGCAGCATCCAATACTCTTGATGACGCTGCCCAAATATCTGGTCCAATTCCGTCCCCTTCGATATAAGGAACAATCGGATTTGCTGGTACATTTAATACTCCATCTACTACTGTAATTTTTTCTCCTTGCATGTTTCTATCCCTCCGTAAAAAAATTGTTTTCTTTTTCCAATGCTACCCATTGGAAAAAGAATGAAATAAATTTATTATAACAAGCTTAAAAAAGCTAATTATATTTACTATTCTGACGAATAAAAAAAGGAAAACGCCTATACGTAAATTAAATTCTACAACAATAAGTATATATCATCCTTTTGCTCTATGGGAAATGATATCCTCTTTTAGCGTTGATGAACTGGTACGTATTCCAAACGTTCAGGACCTACATAATCTGCTCTTGGTCGAATGAGACGATTATTCTCATACTGTTCAAGAATGTGAGCAAGCCATCCTGACACTCTGCTTACAGCAAAAATTGGTGTAAATAAATCATGGTCAATACCTAGACTATGATAAACAGATGCAGAAAAGAAGTCTACATTCGGCACTAGATTTTTCTCTTCTTTTAACAAAGTCTCAATCTTAATACTCATATCATATAACTGAGGTTCGCCTGTTAATTGTGTTAATTTTCTTGCCATTTCCTTTAAATGCTTGGCACGAGGATCGCCCTTTCGATACACTCGATGACCAAATCCCATTATCTTTTCTTTATTCGCCATTTTTTCTCTAATATATGGCTCTACATTTTCGATAGTCCCTATTTCTGTCAGCATCTTCATAACCGCTTCGTTTGCACCACCATGCAGTGGTCCTTTTAATGCTCCAATTGCCGAAGTAATGCCCGAATATACATCCGATAAAGTCGCAACACATACTCTAGCAGTAAAAGTAGAAGCATTTAACTCATGATCTGCATGAAGAACGAGCGCTTTATTAAAAGCCTCAATAGCAATTGCCTCTGGCTCTTTTCCATTCAGCATATAAAGGAAATTAGCGGCAAAGCCTAAATCTTTTCTTGGAGCAATTGGATCTAGTCCTTTTCTTAATCTTGAAAAAGCTGTTACGATCGTTGGAATTTTCGCTTGAAGTCTTACAGCTTTTAAATAGTTTGATTCAGAATCCATGCTATCAGCATTTTCATCATATGCTCCTAATAATGATACACTTGAACGAAGGACAGCCATTGGATGTACTTTATCTAATGGCATTAGTTTCATTTGTTCAATCAAAGAGGCAGGTAATTCAGCATTGTCTGCTAATTCTTGTTTTAGTTTTGC
>NZ_DALZDK010000073.1:4038-6550 GCF_031978665.1 Niallia sp.
ATTCGGTATCATTTGGTAGCTTTTGATGCCATAATAAATATATCACTTCTTCAAAACTGGAATTCTCTGCTAACACATCAATATCATAACCCACATAAGCAAGTGAATCATCTATAATGGAACTGATAGAAGATGTTGTAGCAATAATCCCCTCAAGCCCTTTTGTAACAGCCATAAATATCTCTCCTTTACACCTTTTCTTTTTAGTTAGTACAAATCTTTCAAACTCCCATATTGTCCCTACCGTAGTTACCAATATTGTGAAAATCTGTAAAACCAAAGCAATGGAGTACACCCTAAAATAAATGTTTACTATTTTGTTAGATTAACTGAATATGTACCAAAAAATCAATTAAAAATGTAATCCGGGTTTATTTATAAAAAGATGGGGGAGTTTTTCGTTTAAAAATTAAAGTGAGCATTCCTCATTTGAAAATGCTTACATTTTCAAATAAAAAAATAAACTAATTTGGTACTTATAGATGAGATAATTGTAACTACACATTCATTATAAACAAAAAACTTCAAAATGTCTCATATTTTATACTTAAAAACTGTAGATATAGTAAAAAAATTTTTTTCTGCTTCTCCATTACACTATATTCTTCTTTCTTTAAATTATACCATAAACTCAGATCACCTGTCTGCCTCATACAGCGGATTATGTAATCCACTCTACTACTTTTATTGCAGCATAAGCTATTCCTGCTCCGATTAACGGTCCTACAGCCACTCCATTAAAGACTGCTACAGATAAAATAGTCCCAAGAACAAGTGCTGTCGTAATCTCAGGAGAATCTGCTAATAAATTTACTCCCCCTTTTGCTAGTAACGCTACCATAATTCCAGAAACCAGTGCAATCCAAGCATACGGTGATTTAAAGGTTGCAGAAAGATCTTTAAAGCCAATATCCCCTGTTGCAATTGGTACGAGTACAGCAATCGTAATAATCGTTACTCCCCAATTAATTCCTTTAGATTGAATCAAAGAAAAAAGCTTACTATCTATTCCAATCAGTTTCATTAGTAACAAGAATACTACTGCGATAATCAAAGAGTTGTTTTTGGCAACAAGTGCAATCACCAAGAGCAAATATAAAAATAAATATGGTTGACTAAATAAAAACATGAATAACTCTCCTTTAGAAAAACAAGTACCCCAAAAAACCTTCCGACATATTTAATTAACAGAAAAAGCAGGAATTTCGATTAAAAAAGCATAAGTATAGAAATTATAGAGGACAAAAGGAATATACTTCTAATCTAATTCACAATAAATAATAGACCTTTACTTATTATACTAAAAATGGGAGGATTAACATTGAATTTTACTTATCTTTACCGTACGATTCGGTTTATGGTCGTAATTACTGCGACCATCCTATTATTTGTAGGCATCTTTTATTTATCCAAAATCACCTATCCTTTTATTATAGGATTTCTTATTGCTTTTTTAATGAACCCACTTGTAAATTTCTTACAGTTTAAGTGCAGATTACCCAGAGCTTTTGCCGTTATTTTAAGCATTCTCCTTATTCTATCCGTTTTTGCTGGTTTGGTTTCTTTATTAATTGCAGAAATAGTCGCAGGGGCTGCATATCTTGGAGAGGTAGTTCCAAAGCATATTGATATCATTATTCGCTATATAGAAGATTTATTCGCAGCTCAAATCATCCCATTATATAATAAAATATCGCAAACATTTGATAATCTTGGAACAGGACAACAAGATACCATCATGACAAACATTAATAAAGTTGGCGAACAGGTTGGAACTGTTATGGGAGATTTTTTGCAATCCTTTTTTCTCAATATCCCCATTATCCTTTCTTGGTTTCCTAATGCAGCAAGTGTCTTAATTTTTTCTTTGTTAGCTACATTTTTTATTAGTAAGGACTGGGTTCGATTATCTTTAAAGTTCGGTAAATTTTTCCCTTCTAAATGGTTAACTAGCGGAAAAACCGTCTTCTTCGAATTAAAAAAAGCACTGTTTGGATTTGTAAAAGCCCAATTAACGCTTGTTTCGATCACAACAGTCATTATTCTAATTGGCCTTTTAATACTCCGCGTTGATTATGCTATTACGATAGCATTATTAACTGGAATAGTGGACATTATCCCGTATTTAGGGACAGGATTAATTTTTGTACCTTGGATTATTTATGAAATTATCACTGGGCAAATTGTCCTCGCAATCGGGTTATCAGTGCTTTATATTATCGTACTTGTCCAACGACAAATAATGGAGCCCAAGATTCTTTCTTCAAATATTGGTCTAGATCCATTAGCAACATTAATTTCTTTGTTTGTTGGATTTAAGCTTTTTGGTTTTATCGGGCTAATCGTAGGTCCTGTTTCTCTAGTAATTATTACTACCTTACATAGAGCAAATGTATTTCATGACATTTGGAGATTTATTAGGGGGGAAAGCGAAATACCGAAATAATAAGCATTCAAGAGGCTGGGACAAAACTAAATAGCCACTCTGTAAAGACGAACAATCTCTAATTTA
>NZ_DALZDK010000074.1:0-6389 GCF_031978665.1 Niallia sp.
CCTTTACTAGAGAGATGTGGCCATCCTCCATTTAAGCTAGGAACATTTCGCACAAGTAACGCTCCCGTTAGTTTAACAATTTATGCTTTTTTTATTGGTATGGATAGGGTATAAAGTTCTTCATATTATTTAAGTAAATTTAGTTGCCACGAAACTCCATAACGGTCATTTAGCCAGCCAAATTTCTTACTGAATCCATAATCTCCTATTGGCATAAGTGCTTGTCCACCTTCAATCAGTTTCTGATAAAGATTGTCAAGTTCTTCTTCAGTATTACAAGTAACAAATAATGAGAATGAAGGTGTGAAGGAAAACTGATGTTTAATATTGCTGTCTATGCACATAAATTCTTGACCTTTTAAGGTGAAAGTAGCCTGCATAACAGTTCCTTCATCCCCACTTTCATTTGCACCATATCGAACAATATTTGTAATTGCTGAATCCTCAATCAGAGATGTGTAAAAATTCATTGCCTCTTCTGCTTTGCCCTCTTGAAACATTAAAAATGGTGTGACCTTTTCCATTATAAATCTACTCCTTTTAGAATCTATTTTCTAAATTATAATTCAACCTTTATTTAATATCCAATCTTTTACTAAACTGCCCCGTTTCTTCCATAAGCAAAGTTTCACTTATTACAGGAATACTGCTCCGTTTGTGACATAGAGTAGTCGTCTCCTTGTTTGAGGAAAGGACACAAAATTTAATTGAAAGTTTCATCTAGTTTATCTGAATAGAAATTTATAGCTCTTTTATAACTTAGTAACTCTGTGTCATTTGTCGTATTTATTAAACACTTTAGTATTAGTTCCATCGCTTTACTATGTTCTTTTAAATTGTATAAGGTCATAGAATAAAATACTTGAATTGCATGATTATCTGGGAATAATTCCATTCCTTTTAGAAATACATCTTTTGAATTTTCATATTCTCCTAAGGCTCTATATGTACTACCCAATCCCAATATTGCACCTTCCATATCCTTAGGAGGTAATCCTCCAATCTTTATAGCATTTTCGTAATATGGCACTGCTTTTTCTTCTTCTCCCAATATATCAAAGCTCCAAGCATACTGATAATTATATAAAGCATCATCTGGAGATTCCCTTACTAATTCACTAAGCACCTGGTTGGATTCTTTGAGATCTCCATTCTTCCGTAAATCTATTGCTTTATTAAGTTTGTTATTCATTTCTTACAACTCCAATACTTCTTTCTTTCACTATGTTACTCTCATAACGCCGTTCCACTAGTAATTCTATAGGAGAAGCAAAATTCCTTCTTTCACTAACCTGTCTTTCACTAACCTGCCCCGTTTATTCCATAAGTCAAGTTTTCATTTGGTACAGGATGCTGCAAAATTTGTGCCATATGAATGATTACAGGAAATATGGACAAATAGTTTTAAAATTAAATGTTTTTTCCGTCATTTCCGGATATTATTCAGTTGGAGATAACATTTTAATAAAATATTTTGGGGATTCCGTAAACCCTTGACGCATATAAAACCTATGTGCATCTATTCTCCTTGAGTGGCAATGCACTTCGATTCGATCGCAATTTCTCTTTATGGCTAAATCAGTGCAATATTCTTCTATCTTACGTCCTATCCCCTTACTTCTGATGTTCTTATCAACCGCAAGGTAACTTATCCTTGCGAAATCTCCTTTTACAGCTAACTGAGCTATAAAATGAATCGAAATTAAAGCTATAACACTCTGCTTTTCTTCAAATACTAATAATTCCTCATTCGGATTCCTAAGAAGTGTATCAATTTTTTCCTTTATAAAAGTTCTTGTATCAGGATAGTCTAACTGATTTAATAACAAAGAGATTTGCTCCCAATCCTCAACCTTTGCTTTTCTTATCCCCATTTAAATCACTCCCATTTTTTTATTGAACAATTATTACTTAAAAAGGGCATTTTCTTTACTTAACAAAACTGCCCCGTTTCTACTATAAGCAAGGCTTCACTCTTTAGAGGATTGCTACACCGTTAATTAGAATAGGTTCCTAAGTTTTGTAACACTTTTTGTTTTAAATATTTATACTGTTTCTCATTTGTATCCATATATGCTTCTGCTCTATTAGAAGGAATATCCATGTATACGATATCTTCTCTAAATTGAGAAACTGTGAAATCATACCGTTTGCCATTAATAAAATTATAAAAATGCCATCCATTAGGAAGGTTAGTTTTCCTAATTTCTCCACCTGAAATATCACTTACTACTAATGTAGATACACCACATTGACCCAATGCTGGATTCTCCTTACTCCATTTTGAACTAGATTCTAAAGACCATGAATGATACAGAGCTTCTTCCATACGTTTTATATTTAATGTGTTATACTCCATATAATTCTTCCCACCTACTCAAATACATTTTTTCTAAATGGTCCATTTCTTTTGGTAATCTTGTAATAAACTCCAAATGATTCCCATCTGGATCGTCAAAGTAAATCATAGCGTGAGCTTGACTAGGTACAACTACGGGTTCCTCTGTTCCTTTATGAAATTCATCCCTTACTTCAATCCCTCGTTCCTCTAACCAAACTTTTGCTCTCTTAATATCCTCTAATTCAACATAAAAAGCGATATGTCTTAATGAAACGTGATAAGGTAATTTTGATTCTGAACCTTCCCATAAACCAATCCAACTTTTTCCTTCTTCAATCCAAAAAAAAGCTACTTTATCATATCTTTTATATAGGTTTAAACCTATTTTTTTATAAAACTCGATTGAATCATCTAAATTACTGACAGGTAAATGTGCTTCGTAGAGTCCTTTTATCACTGAACTTCCCCCCTTGTTATAATATCTTCTCTACTTATTTTAATTTTTCTGATATCTTTCTTCAACAAACCTGCCCCTTTAGTGCCTGAATAGATAAAAAGGCATTTATCCATCTTGGATTAATGCCCCCTATTGATTAAGTGTATTATTTCACAATGTTAAAGCAGTTAGATAGGTTTGTTGCGCAGTATCATTGTACTGTGCAGCAAAGACTTACTTGAATTTTAGTCTTTCTTATTACACGTAAGCCCCCGTTTGTTTATGTACATCTCTTAACATACTTTAAGGTATCAACTCTGAAAAATAGTCAATACTTTGAAAATCTCAAAATTGACATATCGAAAAAAATCGATATATAATATAAAACATGGAACCAATCGATGTATTTAAGGCATTATCAAACGAAACTCGACTTAACATTTTACAGTGGTTGAAGGAACCGGAGAAGCATTTCCCTAAACAAGGCGCTCACCTGCCAAAGGAGGTCAGCTATAAAGGCGGAGTTTGTGTAGGAGATATTCAAGAAAAAGCTAAAGCTTCTCAATCTACAGTTTCACACTACTTAAATATGATGCAGAAAGCTGGTCTTCTCGAATCTGATCGTTATGGTCAGTGGACTTATTACAGAAGAAACGAAGAGGCGATTCGTAAGTTAGCTGAATATTTTAAAACGGAAATCTAAGTTGGGGATTTCTGTTTTTTACAAATACTTATATCGATTATTCTAGATATATAAATATAAAGATACTTAGGAGGTTTTTTTAATGCGTTACTTCTCGTATTTACTAGCGTTATTTGCAGGGGCAGCACTTAGTTTTGAAGGAGCTATCTACGGTGAACTAGGCAAAACAATAGGACAATTGGAAACCAGTTTTTACAACTTTTTAATGGGATCAATAATCATGGTTCTATTATGGCTATTCTTTGGGAAAGGTAGGCTTTCATATGCTATTGAAGCACCTAAATGGTCACTACTTGGTGGTGTGCTAGGAGTGGTTTATTTAACATCCATTGTGGTTAGTGTTCCCTTTGTTGGTGTTGGAATCACCATGGTTGCAGTCATTATTGGTCAATTGGTAATGAGTATGATTATTGAACATTATGGTTGGCTAGGTAGTAAAAAAACAAGAATCAATAGAGAGAAAATATTTGCTGTTATGTCAATGATAATAGCTCTTATTTTAGTTAACTAGGAGGTCTAATAATGGGGATATTAATGATTCTATTTACCTTATTTGGAGGTATCACACTAAGCGCACAATCGTCTATTAATGGTACATTTAGTCGAAAAGCAGGAACAATTGAAACTACACTTTTAACGTTTCTAACCGGGACAATGTTTTTAGCAATTTTTATTCTCTTTTTTGGTCAAGGAAATATTCTTGCGATTCTAGATGCACCTAAATGGCAATTAAGTGCGGCTTTTTTAGGCACAATGTACTTACTTCTCACCGTTATGGCGGTACCAAAAATTGGTGTCATAGCAACAAATATCGCTGGAATCGCTGGTCAGCTTGTAATTGGTGTGCTAATTGATCATTTTGGCTGGTTTAATAGTTTAGTAATCGCTTTCGATATTAAACGAGCCTTCGCATTACTCTTTATGATTATTGCCCTTTATTTTATCTATAAAGGAAATAAACGTTCAAGCGAAGAAACCCAAACACGAAGTATTTAATTAAACTAAACTCGATTCACACTAAACTTAATTTTCAAAAAACATTGTACCCTGCAATAGAAGCTGATTTTCCTAATTAGGGAGATTGGCTTTTTCTAATCCTTCACAAAATCCTCTAAAAAGGTGTTTATTGCGCAGTATATCTACTATGTAGTAAGAAATAGTGACTTCCTTCTTTCACTAACCTGCCCCTTTAGCAACATAAGAAAAAAGGCTTACCCTTTTAATTAAGTAAGCATCCGTTCATATACTAATACCATCAAATAATACAATGAATAGCAATGGGATTAGATTTTATTAAGGTTCTTAGAAACCATAAAAGCCTACAAAAGTTAGGAATAGACTAGTTAATATCATTAAGATACTAAAAATAAACAATAAAATTCTATACTTATTCCTTTCTGCGAAAAGAGCAAACAAAAAACCTATAAAATTGTAGAGATTTAGTATAATAAAAAAGCTCTTTCCATTAGTTCCAAACGATAAAGCGTTAAGAAGTTTTTCATCATTCTGGAACATCGAAATAAACATAATAAATCCTATTGAGGTTGATATTACAGATAAAAGCGAAAAGAATTTTCTCATTTTCCCTTCAAATATTTCATCTAATTAACCAAAAGTAATTTCTTACACAGGTTATATTTAGTATATCATATTACCACTTGAAAAAATTGGTAATTCTTTAAGGTGTATTTACTTCTAGTACACTAACCTTTCCCGATAGCAAAATAAGAATCCTGACTAATATATATCCAGTTTCATTCTAATTAGAAGAAATCCCCTTCCCGCCTTTTGTTATTAAGGTGCTGATTCTTTCCATACCAGTAATAATTGGTTTCGCACGACTTATTAATCTTTGGGTAGCTTCAAGACTTAGAGACGCTTGATGGGCTTCTTCATTAGCCCATACTTCATAAACATAAACAGAACTTGGTTCATTCTCAGAAATACTCACTAGATATATTTCACATTCATCTAGATTTTCCATTGATTCTGCCGCTTCTAAAAGAAAATCAATCATTTTTTCTTTTTCGCCTTCTTGTACGATAAACTTGTTAAATAAACTAAATTTGCTCATGCCCTTCCTCCTTAATTTTTCTACTTATTAAGTATTTCGATATCTAAACCGCTTCTCCTATTATTCTCAGAAATAAAACTAATCAAGGCTTCTTGAATAACCTGTCCTTTTAGCTATATAAGAAAGCCCTTTTATAATAGCCTAAGGCGTTAATCCTTCTTATACTGAATTATGGTATAAGAAAGAAAACATCTAATCCCTTATGAATCAAGGTTCTCCAAATATAATTTTATCCGATTGCATAGTTTCACAACTTGATTGTTGTCTCCCATTGGAGCATCTTGCCAATCATAAACTTCCATTGGACCCCAATGTTCTTTTGGTGTATTTGGGTAACGAGCAACAATGTGCATATGGAGATGTGGAACAGTGTTACCAGAAACAAGGGAATAGATATGTTCTGCGTTTTCTGATTCCTTAAGAGCCTTACTTACTCTTGCCATTATTACTCCGAATGACTTTGCTTCTTCTACCGTCATATCGGCAAGGGAGGGAGTATGTCTTTTTAAATCAATCATAATATGACCTAAATAGTTTGGTTTACCCTTTCTATCGATATGACCAACATATACATAATCGTCTTCATAAATCCTTACTCCCGAAGTTTCGATATTGCCAGCGTGCTTATTACAGATAAAACAACTTTCACTCATTCTAATTCCCCCTTTAAGAATTCCTAACAGCGTTAACCCTTCTTATACTGAATTATAAAAAAGTAACCTTATTTATATAAATCTGTCTAAATATTCACCAAATATTTTATTCATAACTTTAGGTGTGTTTTCTAAATAAACATTAATTTGTTCCATATTTGATTCAAATTTATCAGCGTTTC
>NZ_DALZDK010000075.1:0-230 GCF_031978665.1 Niallia sp.
CGACTTCTAAAATAGATAACGGTAAGAATAAATAGGTTGGGACGAAATTACCGATCATCGTTCCAATAAAAGCTATTCCAAGAGAAAGGGCAAAAGTTCTTAAAATAGAGGGCATATATTCATTGCTTGGACTATATGCATACATTTTTCTTCACTCCAATATTGAGTTATGGTTTATAAGATATTACGAAAACAATCTCTAAAAAGTTTCAATTAATTATTCTTTTTCT
>NZ_DALZDK010000075.1:319-5005 GCF_031978665.1 Niallia sp.
ACAACTTCTGCTTTTAATAAATCGCGGATTTCTTTTAATAATTCTTCTTTTGTATCGACAGTAACAGCTTCTTCTTTGACTTCTTCCTTCTTCTTAAATTTACTTAAGAAACGGATTACTAGAAAAATAGAGAAAGAAATGATGAAAAAATCAACAATGGTTTGCACGAAGTTTCCGTATTTGATATCTCCATATGCCCAAGAAGAAAACTTCACTCCGATAATAAATTTGGCGAAGAAAGGCATAATTAAATCCTGAACTAGTGAACTGACGATTTTACTGAATGCAGTTCCGATTACTACCCCAACCGCTAGATCGATAACGTTTCCTTTTATTGCAAATGCTCTAAATTCTTTCCACATATAATCCTCCTGAAATTAATCTTCTATTTTTCCATTATAGGTCATTAAAATATAATTATTCTTACATGAAAAATTATTAATTTCAAGCCTATGGATTTGATGAAAAGGAGGGAAATAACAAAAGAGATTTGATTAATATTTTACTTTAAAACTTGAAAATAGTTCTTTTGGCTCGGTTTCAGTTATTTCGACATCCTGGACTTTTGCAAAGCGATTTCCTAATTTTATTTTTTCTACAAAAGTATGTAGTGTATCTAGGGAAGCAACGGCAATACATTCAACTGTTCCATCTGGATTATTTCGAACCCAGCCCATTACATGATTTTCTAAAGCTAAAGTTTGTACAAAGTATCGAAAACCAACTCCTTGAACCCTTCCCCTAACAATAAGATGAAATTGTTTCATTTCTTACCTCCAGATTGTATTGTTTTTTATAAAAGAAACTTCTTTATATATAGTATAATCCCATTGTTTATTCTATCAATCATCTCATATTTGTTTCTCTTGTCGCAAATTGGGTTATTAGACTTAGAGAGGAATGGTGGGAAATAGTTCATTGGTTGTGTATAGGAAATCTCGAAGAAGTTGGAGTAATCAGCTGGAAAAAGCTAGATTTGTAGATTGGAGAGCAATTTGGTACTATTAATAGATATGTTACAAGCCCTGAAAAAATTTTGATACTATTTTTTGAGTGGCTTGACTAAAATAACTTATGGTGAGTGTGCCGTTTTTTTGATGAATAGGGCAACAAATAACTGTAATCGAAATATCTATCTCCCATTACCGGAGTATAGATGTGTTTGGAAAATAGGAGAAAAATAATGAAAAGAAACAAATATATCTGGCTATTATGGGTCGGAGTAATTATAATTGCAGGAATTTTAGTAGCATCTATGTTAAATTCCTATTTAGCAGATAAACATAAGAATGAAATGGACAAAAAGCATGTCGTTATAAAGAAAGATCTACAATGGGTAGAAGAAAATGCTTATTTTGAAATAGATATGAAAGTAGAAGAGAAAGAGTATCAAGTATTTATCGTAGGTGAAGGCGAAAGGAAATATCAGCAAGTAGAAGATAATGAGTTGGGGAAAAAAGATGATACGATTGTAACAGGTGACTTTGCCTTTTTCTTATGGACAGAAGAGTATGGAAATGAGGTAGTAAAACAAGAGCTTGAATTACCAAATCCGATGACTTTTAATTTGTCTCAAAAAAATACAGGAACTTTTGTGGTTAATCAGCAAAATATTGCTGCTATTTTTCAAGGGAAAGAAACGAATGAGGTTATGGCTTATTTCTATACCATCCAAGGAGAAAAATTAGTTACCCTAACCGATTATGGCATGCGAATATACAGTGAAAATATCAAAAACATACAGCAAAACTATATACAAACATTAAGAAAAAAAGATGAAAAAATAATGGAATTTGATACGTGGATGCTCGAACCAAAGACCGGAAAATTAGTGAAACTGGATGCAACTTCTGTAGATAATAAGGAAACCATTAAAAATTGGCTAGAGAAGGAAGAGTTTTATTACCCATATAAAAATTTAACCATTACGCCTAATTTAATGAGTTTAGCGGAACAAGGAATGTTAATAGGCGCTCAATATCCGATTGGTACAAATATAAAAGAGATAAAGAAAATTAACTCAAATTATACGATGGAGGATTATAATCAAAAATACAGTCAATTAGATTTCCCAGAGGTGACTTATCGCTATGATAAGAGCACGAAACTTGTTACCTCCATTTCTATCCCTGGAATTCGGTTAAAAGAATCGGTACAGTCCATTCAAGATACACTAGGGAAGCCTGAGGATTTCGTTACCAAAGAGGATGGATATGTAGCAACTTACTCGGCAGGAAACTATAAATTAATTATCCAATTAGACTTATCGCAAAGGATTAAATCGATTAAATTGGTGAAATAGAGATGGTTTATCGTATCAAAAAATAAGGAGTGGACATGAAATGTTTGTTAGATTGTAAACATTTCATGTCCACTCCTTTAGTGTGTTACTTTTTCACAAGTTGGGTGCTTAAATAGCCCAATCACCATTACGGAATACCGCTTCTGCTGTACCATCTGCAGCAATACCGTCAATGTTCATTTTGTCTGAACCTATCATAAAGTCGACATGTGTAATACTGTCGTTTAGTCCTTTTTCCGCTAATTCTTCACTAGACATCTTCTTTCCACCTTCGATACAAAATGCATAGGCACTACCGATTGCTAAGTGGTTTGATGCATTTTCATCAAATAATGTATTGTAGTAAAGAATATTTGATTGTGAAATTGGAGATTGGTGAGGCACTAAAGCAACCTCTCCAAGGTAGTGCGAACCTTCATCTGTTTCCACTAATTGACGAAGAATTTCTTCTCCTTCTTCTGCCTTCACATCGACAATACGTCCATCTTTAAAGGTAATGGAGAAATTATTAATGATATTTCCACCGTAGCTTAATGGCTTTGTACTTGAAACTGTTCCATTTACACCTGTTTTATGAGGAACAGTGAAAACCTCTTCTGTCGGCATATTTGCCATGAATTCAAAACCCTTTTCATTGATGGAGCCTGCTCCACACCATAAATGTCCTTCAGGAAGTTCAATGGTTAAATCTGTACCTGGTGCTGTGTAATGGAGTTTTTTATATGCTTTCTTATTTAAGTAATCCACTTTCGTATGAAGTGTTTCATCATGTTCTTTCCAAGCTTGGATTGGATTTTCTTTGTCTACTCTTATTGCTTTAAAAATAGCATCCCAAAGTAACTCGACTCTAGTACCTTCAGAAGCATCAGGAAAGACAAGATTGGCCCAAGCTCGTGAAGGAACAGCGATTACAGTCCAGCTTACTTTATCGGACTGCACATATTTTCGGAACTGACTTAAAGCTGTACCAGAAGCTTTTTGGAAATTGCTGATTCTTTCAGAGGCAATCCCTTTTAAAAGATCTGGGCTTGAAGATACTACAGACATGAAGGCTGCTCCTTCTTCTGCAAGTGCAATTGTCTCTTTTGCTCTCCATTCAGGGTATTCCATAAATGCTTCATCTGGTGCCAATTCATATTTTGTACGAGTGACGATATCATCTCCCCAGTTGACCACAACATTATTTGCGCCAATTTGGTAAGCTTCTTTCACTACTAGACGAACAAATTCAGCAGATTCAATGGATGTATTGATAACAAGTGTTTGTCCCTTTTGAATGTTAACGCCAACTTTTACTGCGAGTTCTGCATATTTTTGCAGATTTTCTTGAAATGTACTCATTTTCATTCTCCTTTTCTATAAGCTAACGCTCTATGTATGAGCATGAATCCCAAGGATGGAATGGATGCTGCTTCTATTGTAGCTTTTTTAGAAAAAGAAATAAACTGATTCATCGTAACATTAGGATAATAATTGGAGTATTTAGGGGAGTGTGCCGATGATATGCCTTTTTTGTTAGAATAGATGTAACGATTCATTTTAGGAGGTTTATATGTCTAATAAGTTAGAAGCGGTCATCTTTGATTTCGATGGCGTAATAGCGGATACAGTTCCGTTGTATTACGAAGCAACGAGAATAATGGCAATGGAAATTGGCGCACCCTTTACAAGAGAGGATAATTTAAGGTATCAGGGCGTTCCAAGAAAGGTTCTGATCGATGATTTAGTCGCACGGACAGATAAAATGTTTACAGATATAGAAAAAGAACTATTAGGAAATCGAAAAAGTGATTATTATAAAGACTTAATTGCTGAATTTACGGTAGAAAATATGCTGCCAGGAATGTATAACTTCCTTAAGGAGCTAAGGGAAGCGGGTATCAAATTTGGGATAGCATCCTCAAGTTCCAATGCACCTTATCTTTTGGAGCGTTTTGGTATAAGAGACTGGTTTGAATGCATTGTAGACCCCCATTCCTTGAAAAGGGGAAAACCAGATCCAGAAATATTTCTTACAGCGGCGGACTGCTTAGGGGTCGATTATATTAATTGTGCAGCTATAGAAGATGGACAAGCAGGCTTGAGCGGGATATTACAGACACCTATGTTTTCTGTTGGAATTGGGGAAGGCGAGGTTTTTGAAAAAGCAGATTGGCAGGTTTCCTCTACTTTGGAATTAAAGGCTAATATTCTATTGGAGAAATTTAATCAAAGATAGGCAAAAGAGGTTGGGGACATAAGTGTATTGTTCTTATCAAAAGTGGTTTTCATTCACATGATGAACGCAAATTTGTGTATTGTTCTTATCAAAAGTGGTTTTCATACGCATGATAAACGCAAATTTGTGTATTGTTCTTATCAAAAGTGGTTTTCATACGCATGAT
>NZ_DALZDK010000076.1:0-1599 GCF_031978665.1 Niallia sp.
AACGTATACTGCTTCTCAAAATAATGCTGATACTCACCGCTAATAATTTGCTCCCACCATTCTTTGTTATCTAAATACCATTGAATGGTTTGGGCAATCCCTGATTCAAAAGTGTAGGTTGGTTTCCAGCCTAATGCTTCTAGTTTGGTTGGATCAATCGCATAGCGCTTGTCATGCCCAAGGCGATCGGTTACGAATTCGATTAAGTCTTCTGATTTGCCTAGTGTGCTAATGATTGTTTTTACTACTTCTAGGTTTGTGCGTTCGTTATGTCCGCCGACATTGTACACTTCTCCATTTGCCCCTTCATGAAGCACTAAATCAATCGCCGCACAATGGTCTAATACATGTAGCCAGTCACGAATGTTTTTCCCGTCTCCATAAACAGGAATCTTTTGCTCATTTAGAACGCGAGAAATCGTTAGTGGAATTAACTTCTCTGGGAAATGATAAGGTCCATAGTTATTGGAACAACGTGTGATATTGATCGGCAAGCCAAATGTCTCGTGATAAGCACGTACCAACATATCTGAAGATGCTTTACTTGCACTGTATGGGCTATTTGGCTGTAATGGCGTATCTTCTGTAAAGAAGGTTGTAGGATCGAAATCAAGCTCTCCATACACTTCATCTGTTGATACATGAACAAATTTCGTTACGCCAATTGCTTTTGCTGCATCTAATAACACTTGTGTACCAAGCACGTTTGTCACGACAAAGATTTCTGGGTCTGTAATCGAACGGTCCACATGGCTTTCAGCTGCAAAATGGGTCACATAATCAAACTTTTCTTTTTCAAAAAGAGCTGATATTGCGTCTCGATCGGCAATATCTGCCTTCACAAAATGATAGTTATCTTTCTGTTCGATCTCCTTATGCTTTGTTAAATCTCCTGCATAGGTTAATAAATCTAAATTATAAATATCGTAATCCGGATATTTGTTCACCATGTATTGCACAAAGTTTCCGCCGATAAATCCTGCGCCACCTGTTACTAACACTTTCTTTCTTGCCACCTTAGTTCACCTCTTCTTGTAATTCCGCGATATATCGCGTTAATGCATCCTGCCATGCGGGAAGACGGGTAAAGCCGTTCTGCTCTAGCTTGTCCTTCGACATTCTTGAGTTCTTTGGACGAACTGCCTTTGTCGGATATTCTTCCGTTGTAATGCTATTTACGTTTACGCTTTTTCCTGCTACTTGAAAAATTTCTTTCGCGAAGTCTGCCCATGTCGTGAATCCCTCATTAGAAGCATGATACACGCCATATTTCTCTGTTTCTGCCATGTCTAACAAAAGCTTCGCCAAATCAAAGGTATACGTAGGCGAACCGTATTGATCCCCAACCACATTTAATTCGTCTCTTGTTTCTGCTAAGCGAAGCATCGTTTTAATAAAGTTATTGCCATTGACGCCAAACACCCAAGAGATGCGGACGATGAAGTACTTATCTAATAGGCTTTGTACTGTTTTTTCGCCTTCATACTTTGTTACACCATAGTAGCCAACAGGGCCTGCAGCATCTTCTTCAGTGAAAGGCTCTGTGCCTGTTCCATCAAACACATAGTCTGTGCTAATATAAATGAATTTAGCATCCAC
>NZ_DALZDK010000076.1:1699-3191 GCF_031978665.1 Niallia sp.
TCATAGCCTAATTGCCCTGAATAGCCTGTCACTAAAATCTTCATTTATTTTCACCAAAGGTAAAATTATGATCAGCATCTTTTAGTAATGGTGCTTTTTCATCTTTCTCCGAAAGAACAGGCGTTATTTCTAGTGGCCATTCAATACCAATAGCGGGATCATTCCAAATGATGCCTCGATCACAATCTGGAGCATATAGATTGTCCACTTTATATTGCACTTCCACATCATCGGTAATCGTCATAAACCCGTGTGCGAAGCCTTGTGGAATTAATAATTGCTTTTTATTTTCAGCTGAAAGCTCGATTCCAAACCATTTGCCAAACGTTGGACTACCTTTGCGAATATCAACTGCCACATCATAAATAGCCCCTTTTGTACAACGGACTAATTTTGTTTGTGCTTTTGGATTTAATTGATAATGTAAGCCGCGAAGGGTTCCTTTTGTTGCGGAAAAAGATTGGTTATCCTGTACAAATGGAATATCGATTCCTGCTTTTTGAAAGCTCTCTTCGTTATATGTTTCCATGAACCAACCGCGATGGTCTCCGAATACCTTTGGTTCGACTACTTTTAGCCCTTCGATAAATGTTTCTGTAATTTGCATCCTTAAAGCACCTCAAATCTATTTAATATTTAATATCACCTTTTGCTACTTTTAATAAATATTGACCGTAACCAGTTTTGGAATAGAGATTTCCTTGTTCGATCAGGGAATCATTCGTAATCCAGCCATTGATATAACCAATTTCCTCTGGTGCTGCAATTTTGATTCCTTGGTGCTCTTCCACTGTACGAACAAAATTAGACGCCTCTAATAAACTTTGATGTGTTCCCGTATCTAACCAAGTATAGCCTCTGCCAAGTAATTCTACTTCTAATTCTCCAAGCTTTAAATAAGCTTCATTAATAGACGTAATTTCTAACTCCCCACGATGAGAAGGCTCTACATTTTTCGCAATGTCTACAACCCGGTTGTCATAGAAATATAATCCTGTTATCGCATAATTAGACTTAGGCACTTCTGGTTTTTCTTCCACACTCAACACCTTGCCATCTGCATTAAATTCTACTACTCCAAAACGTTCAGGATCTTGCACATGGTAGCCAAATACCGTTGCCCCTCTCTCTTTCTGAGCAGCACGTTGCAGAAGTTTTCTCATTCCACTACCATAATAAATATTGTCCCCTAAAATCATCGCAACAGAATCATCCCCAATGAATTCTTCGCCAATAATAAAAGCCTGCGCTAATCCTTCTGGCTTCGGTTGCACTTTATATTGTAGAGTGATACCAAATTGAGAACCATCACCAAGTAATACTTCAAATCGCGGTGTATCCTCTGGTGTAGAAATAATTAAAATATCTTTAATTCCCGCTAATAATAATGTAGAAAGTGGATAGTAGATCATTGGTTTATCATTAATAGGTAAAAGCTGTTTACTTGTCACTAAAGTAAGTGGATAAAGTCTTGTTCCACTTCCGCCAGCTA